>DATNCF010000551.1:0-2631 GCA_035571675.1 Burkholderiales bacterium
CGGCTCGGGCGGTTTGTCGGCCAATAAAAAATCCCGCGCGTAAAGTGCGCGCCGCGTCAACTCCAGTCGGTCGAAATAGTCCTCGCCGTCCAGCGACGGCGGGGTGCGGGTGAGGCTGTCGCGTCCCTCCAGCATGGCGACGATGGGCACGCCGCTGTTGCCGATGGAGGTGAAGGCCTCGGCGCTCTGCTGCAGGAAGCGGTAGCGCGCGGCGTGCATGTCGAGGAAGGGGTGGAAGTCCGAGTTCGCCGGCACGCCGTAGCTGGCGAAGAACGGCGCCAGCGCGCGCTTGCCGCCGATGCGGCGGATTTCCACATCGCCGAGAGTGCGGATATGCACGCGCTTGAGCTCCTGGCCAAGGCCGGGCACGGCGGTGATGTCGGCCAGGGGCTTGGAGAGCGTGTCGCCGTCGCCCGCCACGAACAGCAGGTCGCCGTTGGTGGAGGAATAGACGGCATAGTCGGGGAAGCTGTCGCCCAGGGCGTTGGCCACCGACGCCACCAGCGAGATGTCGATTTCGTAAAGCTGGAACCACTGCACCACCACGCCGCCGGGCTTGAGGTAGCGCCTGATGAGGCGGTAGAACTCGCCGGTGAACAGGCTGGACACACCGCTCACCCAGGGGTTGGACGGTTCCGAGACAATGAGGTCGTAGCGCCGGTTGTTGGTGGAGAAGTAGGTCTTGGCATCGTCGAAGACGATGTTGCTGCGCGGATCGGCGAAAGTGTTGGAGTTGATGGGTGAGAACAGACGCGAGGCCTCGGCCATGGAGGGCTCGATTTCCACCGTGTCCACGCGCGCAATGCCGGCGTGGTCGAGCAGGGTGTGCGTCGACAGGCCGGTGCCCACGCCGATCACGGCCACCTCGCGCGCGTCCGGCCTGAAGGCCAGCGGCAGCGCGCCGGTGAGCGTCATGGTGATCTCGTCCGACACGATGGGGCCGCCCCGCATGGCGATGGCCCCGTCGGACTTGCCGTTGGTGCGCAGGCTGCGGTCCTCGCCGAAATCCATCAGCGCCACCGACGTGGTCTTGCCGTCGCGGTAGTAGATAAGTTTCGCGGTTTGGTCGCTGTACAGGTCGCCGCGGCGGAACACGCCCGAGGCCATGCGGTAGACGTCGAGGTGCACCGCCGCGAGCACCGCGCCGAAGCCGACGATGGCGACCATGCTGGCGCCCGTGGCGAGGTTGCGGGCAGAAAAGTAACGCCGGCCACCATCGATTCGCGCCCGCAGCGCATGGCGCCACAGCAGCCACAGCCCCAGCAGCACGTCGACAGCGGCGCCGGCCGAGATCAGGCCCTTGAGCCCCAGCAGCGGCATGCCGACGTGGGCGGCGGCGAACACGCCGACGATGGAGCCCAGGGTATTGGCTCCATACACGGCGCCGATGGCCCGCTCCCCCCGCCCCTGGCGCAGCAGCGCATAGGTGATGAGCGGCAGGGTCATGCCGGCGCAGAAGGTGGCCGGAAACATGATGGCAAGGGCGATGCCGTGGCTGGCGGCGAGGAACATGCCGTAACCCGCATCGGTTTTGGCAAGGCCTTCGATTAGCGCCTGCATGAGCGGGAACATCCGGCCGTACAGCGGGAGGGTGGCGAGCGCCAGCAGCCCCATCACCACCTGCACCATGGCGAGGTAGCGCACCGGGTGCGCAATGCGGTCGATGCGCCGCCTGATCCACAGGCCGCCTGCGGCCAGGCCGAGGATGAACGAGGACAGCATCAACTCGAAGGAGTGGGTGGACGCGCCGAGCACCAGCGACAGCATGCGTATCCAGCCGATCTCGTAAATGAACGAGGCCGCGCCGGTGAAGCCGGCAATGAGCATGAGCGTGGTAGCGGTGTTGCCGCCCGCTGCTTCCGCTTTGGCGGCGACCGCGGAAACTGCTTGGTCCTGGCCTCCGGCCAGCACCCACACTACCACCGCCAGCACGAGGTTTACCCCGCCCGCGGCCTGGATGGTGCCGGGCAGGCCGAAACGGTCGAGCAGCAGGAAGCCGCTCGCCAGCACGCCGATGGCCGCGCCCAGGCTGTTGGTGAAGTACAGCATGGCCAGCGTGCCGCCGGGCGCGCCGGGGTAGCGGCGGATCAGGCCGGCGCTCATGAGCGGAAAGGTCATGCCCAGCAGCACCGACTGCGGCAGGATGAGCACGCCGGCGAGCGACCACTTGAGCAGCGCGGTCGCCAGGTCGCTGCCCGTGGCCTCGTGCAGCGCCGGCAGCCAGTGCGTATAGGCGGCTTCGGTGGCGGCGACAAACACGCCGTGGAAGACCAGCGCTGCCACGCCGATCAGCCCCTCGGCCAGGGCGTAGCCGCGCAGCAGGTTGCGCCAGCGCTCGGTGTAGCGGGCGCAGATCCACGAGCCGATGGCCATGCCGCCCATGTACAGGGCCAGCACCAGGGTTTGGGCATAGGCGGCGTGGCCGAGAAACAGCTTGAGGTAGTGGCTCCAGATGGACTCGTAAATGAGTCCGGCGAATCCGGAGACCGTGAACAGGAAGAAGTAAATGCCGCGGGGTATGCGCGACACACGCTGCTCGACGTCGACGGGAATGCTGCTGTCCACGAAAATATTGGAGTTTTGATGGGAGGGTGATCGCAGCGGCCGCCATGTTAGCACCGCGAATCCGCA
>DATNCF010000552.1:0-2209 GCA_035571675.1 Burkholderiales bacterium
GCCTGCGGCTGCACGCCGGCGAAATCCTCGGCATCGCAGGCATTTCCGGCAACGGCCAGGCCGAGTTGCTGGCGGCGCTGAGCGGCGAGCGTCCGGTGGTGGACAATCAGGCCATCTGGCTGGATGGGCAGCCGGTGGGCACCATGAGCGCCGGCGAGCGCCGGCGCCGTGGCCTCGCCTACGTGCCCGAGGAACGGTTGGGGCGCGGCGCGGTGCCGCCCATGAGCCTGGCCGACAACGCGCTGCTCACCGCGCACCGCCAGGGCATGGTGAGGAACGGGCTCATCCGCCATGCCGCCACCGCCGGCTACGCCGCCGAGTGCATTCAACAATACGACGTGCGCTGCGGCGGCACGGCCGCCCCCGCGCAAAGCCTGTCCGGCGGCAACCTGCAGAAATACATCGTCGGCCGCGAGATCAGCCAGGCGCCCAAGGTCATGGTGGCCGCGCAGCCCACTTGGGGCGTGGACGTGGCCGCCTCCGCGCTGGTGCGCCAGCGGCTGCTCGACCTCGCCGCCGAAGGCGTGGCCGTGCTGGTGGTGTCCGAAGACCTGGGCGAGATACTGGAAGTGTGCGACCGCGTGGCCGTCATTGCCGGGGGGCGCCTGTCGCCGGCGCGCAAGGTGTCCGAAACCAGCGCCGACGAGATCGGGCGCTGGATGTCGGGTATGTTTCCCGATCCCGCGGCCGAGGCAGCCGCGGCGGCCGCGACGGCCACAGCCGCCACCGCCGCCACGGCCCCGGTGGCCTCGGCATGATGCACCTCGTTCCGCGCGCCGAACCCTCGCAGCGCATGCTGCTGGTGGCGCCGCTCCTGGCGGTGCTGCTCACCTTCCTGGCCGGGCTGGCAGTGTTCGCCTCCCTGGGCCAGAACCCGCTCGCCGCCTTCAAGGTGTTTTTCGTCGATCCCCTGTCCGACATGAACGGCGTGTCGGAGCTGTTGATGAAGGCCTCGCCGCTGTGCCTGATCGCGCTCGGCCTCGCCATCGGCTTTCGCGCCAACATCTGGAACATCGGCGCCGAGGGTCAGATGTACCTGGGCGGCATTTTCGCCACCGGCCTGGCCATCCACTTCAACGAGCACGGCGGCCCCTGGCTGCTGCCCGCCATGGTGGTCGCGGGCGCCGTGGGCGGCGCGCTGTGGGCTTCCATCACCGCCTTTTTCCGCGCCAACTTCCACACCAATGAAATCCTGGTCAGCCTGATGCTCACCTACGTCGCGGATCTCCTGGTGAAGTTCCTGGTGTACGGGCCGTGGCAGGACCCCGCCGCCAACAACTTTCCCATTTCCATCAATTTCGGCGATGACGCCCTCTTCACCCTGCTGGCGACGTTCGGAGGCGAATGGCTGGAAGGCACGCGTGTCAACACCTCCATTTTCATCACCCTCGTGGCCATTCCGCTGATGTGGCTGTTCACGCAGAAGTCCTTTGCAGGCTTCCAGTTGGCCGTGGCGGGGGCCGCGCCCGACGCCGCGCGCTACGCCGGCTTTTCGGAAAAGCGCATGATCTGGCTGGCGCTGCTCATCGGCGGCGCGGCGGCAGGCATCGCCGGCGTGACGGAAGTGGCCGGCCCCATCGGCAACCTCAACGACCGCTGGACGCCGGGCTACGGCTTCACCGCCATCATCGTGGCGGCGCTGGGGCGGCTGAACGCCGTGGGCATCGCCCTGGCGTCGCTGTTGATGGCGCTCTTGTACCTGGGCGGCGAGGCGGCGCAGATTTCGCTGCAGCTGCCCAAAGCCATCAGCCAGGTGTTCATGGGGCTGCTGCTGATTTTCCTCCTGGGCTGCGACGTACTGGTCAACTACCGGCTGCGCTTCGAGCGGGCACAGGTGGAATAGCCCATGCTGGACTCGCTCACTCCGCTCCTGGCCAGCGCCGTTGCCGCAGCCATCCCGCTCATCATCGCGGCGCTGGGCGAACTCATTGCCGAGCGCTCGGGCGTGCTCAACCTCGGGCTGGAGGGCATGATGCTGGTGGGGGGCCTCGCCGCCTTCGTCACCGTGGCCCATGGCGGCGGCCTCACGACCGCCGTGCTCGCCGCCATGCTGGCGGGTATGGTGCTCGCGCTGATTTTCGGCTTTGTCACCCTCACGCTGCAGGCCAACCAGGTGGCGGCGGGACTTTCGCTCACCATTCTCGGCACCGGCATCTCGGCCTTTTTCGGCCGCGGCTACGTGGGCTTTCGCGCCCCGGCCAGCTTCGAC
>DATNCF010000553.1:0-12517 GCA_035571675.1 Burkholderiales bacterium
GCGCGGGTTGGATTCGCATCCATCCCCTGACGGTGCGCATTACGCACTGGATCAATGTGCTCGCCATATTGATCATGGTCACCAGCGGCTGGCGCATTTACAACGCCTCGCCCATCTGGGACTTCGAGTTTCCCGCCGGCATTACCCTGGGCGGCTGGCTGGGCGGGGCGCTGCAATGGCATTTCGCCGCCATGTGGATGCTGGGCATCAACGGCTTCATTTACCTCGCCTACGGCATTTTTTCCGGCCATTTCCGCCGCAAGCTGTGGCCGGTGACGCCGCGCGCCGTGCTGCACGACGTTTTCGAGGCGTTGCGCGGCAAGTTGGCGCACGACGACCTGTCCATGTACAACGCGGCGCAGAAGGCCGCTTACCTCGGCCTCATCCTGGCCATCATCGTGCTGGTGCTGTCGGGTGTGGCCATCTGGAAGCCCGTGCAGTTCCAGGAACTCACGGCGCTGTTCGGCGGCTATGATTTCGCCCGCATCGTGCATTTCGCCGCCATGAGCCTGGTGGTGCTGATCGTGCTGGTGCACGTGGCGATGGTGGCGCTGGTGCCCAAGACCTTTCCCACCATGATTACCGGGCGCGCAAGGAGGGTGGCATGAACGAGCAAGGGGGACGCACTCGCACGCGCGGCCTGGTGAAGCTGCGCGACCTCGCCGCGCCCAGGCAGATCGAGCGCATCGAACGCCGGCTGTTCCTCAAGCGCGGGCTGACGCTGGGCGGGCTGGCCATGCTCACGGGTTGCGACGTCACCGACAATGCCGCCGTGGACAAGGTGCTGTGGGCCATGTCGCGCTGGAACGACCGCGTGCAGGCCGGCCTGTTCAGCCAGACGCGCCTCGCGCCCGAGTATCCCGAGAGCGCCATCACCAAGCCCTTCCCGTTCAATGCCTATTACGGCATCGACGAGGTGCGCATGGTGGACGGGGACGCGTTCAAGCTGGAGCTGTCGGGCCTGATCCGCGACAAGAAGCCCTGGACGCTGCGGGACCTGTACGCCCTGCCGCAGGCCTCGCAAATCACGCGCCACATCTGCGTCGAAGGCTGGAGCGCCATCGGCCAGTGGAGCGGCGTGCCGTTCCGTGATTTCCTGGCACGCATCGGCGCCGACACCACGGCCAAGTACGTGGGCTTCCGCTGCGCCGACGACTATTACTCCAGCATCGACATGGAAACGGCGCTGCATCCGCAGACCCTGCTGGCGCTGCGCTACGGCAACGACATCCTGCCGCCCAAGTACGGCTTCCCCATGAAGCTGCGCGTGCCCACCAAGCTGGGCTTCAAGAATCCCAAGCACATCATGGCCATGTTCGTGACCAACGCGTATGTGGGCGGGTATTGGGAGGATCAGGGGTACAACTGGTTCAGCGGGTCCTAGGATTAGTATCCAAGAGGGAACCAGGTCAGCCAGTTGTCCCTGAAGAGATCACGAGGCTTCCCGCTCCGCGGGAAGGGATTGTCCTCGCATGATCTGTCAACGGAGCGCGAAATACCTCCCCGCAGAGCGGGGGGCCTCGTGAATTGGTGCGGTCAGGAATCTAGCCCTCATCGTTCGGGACGCTCGTCATGCAGAAAAAATTTCTGTTCGCCGTGCTTGCCTCCATGCTTCTGGGGACCTTCGTGCTTGGGCAAGCGTTCGCTGCGGAAGAGTGCAAGGCGACAAGTCCCGCCAAGAAAAATGCTCTGGTGGAACTTTTCACCTCGGACGGCTGCGATTCCTGCCCGCCCGCCAACAAGTGGCTGTCCGACTCGGTGAAGCGCGGCGACAAGACCCTCATCCCCGTCTCCATGCATGTCACCTACTGGAACTACCTGGGCTGGAAGGACCGCTTCAGCCACGGCTTTTTCGATGAGCGCCAGGACGCCTACGCCAAGCAGGCCATCCACAAGTTCTCGTACACGCCCGAACTGTTCGTGAACGGTCAGGAGTGGCGGGAATGGAATGGAGACAGCCGCTTCGCCATCGACAATCCGCGCACCCAGGCAGCACCGGTATCCATCAGCCTCGCCATCAGGCCGCAAGCCGGCGCGCTGAGTGTTGAGGCGACGGTCGAGCCGGTCAAGGGGGAGAAAATCGATCTGTCGGCGGCGCGTCTTTATTTCCTGCTATACGAAGACAACCTGATCGAACGTCCCAACGCCGGTGAACTCAAGGGCGCCGCGCTGCGGCATGACCACGTGGTCCGCGACTGGAAAATAAGCGATGTCCAGGCTGGAAAAATCAGCCAGCAGTTCAGCGTTCCGCCCGGTGCGAACCGGAAGAACCTGGGCATCGTTGCGTTCGTGCAGGGCAAGGATTTGAAATCGGTGTACCAGGCAGTTGATCTGCCGCTGTGTTTCAACTGATAGGCCATGGACGTAAGGAGTTGCATCCAGCGGCGACCAACGGCGGGTGATTCCAAATCCGGGATCACCAGCAGCCGGCACCTGCCGGTTGATCACCCACACCGTTCAAGGAGCCGAGCATGAAAAAACTGATTACACTGTCCCTCGCCGCGCTGATGGCGTGCGCCATGGCCGCCGCCCGCGCCGACGACATGAAGAAGGATTCCATGGGCAAAGATTCCATGGGCAAGGAGTCCATGAAGAAAGAGGCCATGTCCAAGGATGGCATGGGCAAGGACGGCATGAAGAAGGACGGCATGAAAAAAGAGGCCATGAAGGACGGCATGAAGAAGGATGAAATGAAAAAGGACGAGATGAAGAAATAGGGGGCGATGGGCCGATTCCGGCCCTTCATCACAACTCACTTTTGCGCAGAAGGGAATGCCATGACCGCTTTCAACGTCGTACGCTTTCGCGTCAAGAACGGCAAGGAGCAGGAGTTCATCGACGCCCACAAGAAGGTCACGGCCAACTGGCCCGGCCTGCAGGGCATCAACCTGATCAAGACCGGTGACCGCAGCTACTGCATCATCGGCCAGTGGTCGGACATGGATGCGCTGGCCAAGGCGCGCCCCAACATGATCGCCACCCTGGACAGCATGCGCCATACCCTCGAGGACCTGGGCAACGGGCTGGGCGTGACCGATCCCGTTTCCGGCCCCGTGGTGCTCAATCTCAAGTAGCCCGGAAACGCAATGCGGGGACCGGTATGGCGTCGCGCCGATCTTGGCATACTGATGCCTTGACGCCGTCCCGGGAGGACAGATGAGCGAGGCCGAAGGGCGATTCACCGTGCTGCGCCAGTCCGCGGACCCCGGCGCGGTCTCGGCCATCGAGCGGCTGGTGCGCGAGGGGACCGATGCCGCGCTCAACCGGCTGAACGCCATCGAGTTCGCCGCGCACAACGGCCTCAACGAAGAGGCCTGCATCGCCGCTTTCCTGCACGCGGCCAGGCTGGGGCTGTTCGACCTGTCGTGGAACATTCTGTGCCCGGGCTGCGGCGGCGTGCTGGATTCGAACACCACGCTCAAGACCGTGCATCGCGAGGAATATTCCTGCGCCCTGTGCGCGGCCGGCTACGAGCCCACGCTGGACGAAATGGTGGAAGTGGCGTTCACGGTGAATCCCCGCGTCCGGCGCATCGCCGCGCATGATCCCGAGTCCCTGCCCATGTGGGACTACGTGCGCCAGATGTTCTGGAACTCGGGCATCGTGGTGCCCGAGGGCGAGGAATTCTCCGCCCTGGTTCAGGAAGTCATCCTGGATGCGGTGGAACTGCCGCCCGGGGAGAAGGCCATTCTTTCGCTGCAGTTGCCCGGGCAGTTCATGATCGTGTTCGAGCCGGTCACCCACGCGGCGCAGTTCATCGACGTCAAGGGCGAGCCCACGCGGGAGCGCCAGTCGCTGTCGGTGGTGTTCAACGCCGTGCGCGCGCCCACGGGCACGGTGCAGATGCGGCCGGGCCCGCTGCGGTTGTCCCTGGAGAACCAGACCGGATCGCGCGTGCTGCCGGCGGTCTACGTGGCCGGGCAGGCCATGCACGACATGCTGGGCCGGCGGCGCAATTTCCTCACCGCCAAGCGGCTGATCACCAACCAGACCTTCCGGGACCTGTACCGCACCGACACCCTGGACATCAACCAGGGCCTGAAGATCACCAGCATGACCTTCCTGTTCACCGACCTGAAGGGCTCCACCGAACTCTACGAGCGCGTGGGCGACCTCGTGGCCTACGACATGGTGCGGGCGCACTTCCGGGTGCTGAACGAAGTGGTGGCCGGGCAGGGCGGCGCCGTGGTGAAGACCATCGGCGACGCGGTGATGGCCACGTTCCCATCCCCGGAGCGCGCGCTGGCTGCCGCCCTGCACATGCGCGAAGCCATGCAGGCGCTCAACCGGGACAGCGGGCGCGAGGACCTGACGCTGAAAATCGGCATGCACGAGGGGCCCTGCCTCGCCGTCACGCTCAACGACCGGCTCGACTATTTCGGGCAGACCGTCAACATCGCCGCGCGCGTGCAGGGCCTGGCGCTGTCACGGTCGATCTACGCCACCCAGCCGGTGGTCGAGAACCCGCTGGCTGCGCGCCTCATGCAAGAGCACGGCGTGAAACCCCAGGCGCAGCGCCATTCGCTGCGCGGCATAGCGAACGAACTCACGGTGTACGAAATACCCTGAGCGGAGTCGCTTGCGCGCAGGCGCCAGTCACCGCAACCGCTATTTCGGTTTCGCGTACACGTCCGCACTCATCACCTCAATGCCGACGAAACGTTCGTTGCCCTCGACCCATGCATCGTGGCCCGGGGGAATGGTGTACGACTCGCCCGCGCTGATGGTCCTTTCCGTCCCGTCGGACATCTTCACCCTGATTTTCCCCGACACCGCGTAGCCCACGTGGGAGACCTGGCATGAGTCTGTCTTGACGACGGGCTTCACGCACTCGGACCAGCGCCAACCGGGTTCGAAATTGAAGCGCCCGATGGTGAAACCATCGTGATTGCAGACTTCGACCCGGGTCTTGCTCGGGGACCGGACTTCGTCGGGAGAGGCGTGCGACTTGACGTCAAGCTTGGTAACCGAGACGGGAGTTGCCATGATGTTTCTCCTCAGGTGTGCCGCAGGCGGCGGCGTTGGACGGCGAGGACGAATTTGCGCGACTTGCTGCCGGTTAGGACCGATCACGACGGGCTCACCCAGGGTCGGTCCAACCTGCCTTCGTGCCCTGCTTATATTCCTCCAAGTGCCCCAGTGCTGCCAAGTCAAATTGACTTGAGCCGGGACCGGGATCAGTCGTCGGGAAGGCGGCGGCCCTTACACGCTTGTGCCGGCTAGCGCTTGTATTGCACCCCGGCCACCGGGGCGTTGTCCCACAGCAGGCATTCGTGCGTCACCACGGTCAGGTCGGCCTTGGGACCGGCCGCCAACAGGGCCTCAAGGTCCTCCCGCGCGCGCGCCGCGACTTCAACACCCGCGGGTCCGGCTCGGCAGCGACATGGCCAAGGCGCCGTGCTGGCGCCAGCGCGGGCGAAAGGCCTCCTGCGAGGGAAAATCGGGCTTGCGCCGGGCAAGGTACATCAGCTTCATGGTGCTCTCCTTTTGTAACCCGAGACTACATTGAAGTGGCTGTCGCGAATCAGTCGCGGGTCCGGTTAAATCAGCCCGGCGCCGGCTCCACGTCAAGTTTGCGCGCGCCCGGCAGCTCAGCTTCCAGGATGGCCTGGCGCAGCGCCTCGATGGCGGCACGGCGCGGGAAGGACTTGCGGTACACCAGCGCCACGCGCCGGTCGGGCACAGGCGCGGAAAAGGGCAGGTAGGCGAGCAGGCTGTCGCGCGGGACTTTGCGCGGCAGCGAAGTGGCCGGCAGCACGGTGATGCCCACGCCCGAGGCCACCATCTGGCGAATGGTCTCAAGCGATGAGCCCTCGAACGTGCGGCGCATGCCGTCGGCGCCGCGGCGCTCCAGTTCGGGCGAGGCTTCGAGCACCTGGTCGCGAAAGCAATGCCCGGTGCCCAGCAGCACCATGGGTTCCTTTTTCAGTTCCGCCGCCTTGAGCGACTTGCGCCCGGTCCAGGCGTGTTCGCGCGGCACCGCCACCACGAAGTCTTCGTCGTACACGGGCTGGATGGCAAAGCCCGGCTCCTCGAAGGGCAGCGCCAGGATGGCCGCGTCGATTTCGCCCTGCTTGAGCATTTCGCGCAGGCGGTGGGTGTAGTTCTCCTGCAGCAGCAGGGGCATGTTGGGCGCGCGTTTGTGCAGCAGGCGCACCACTTCGGGCAGCAGGTAGGGCGCCACGGTGTAGATCACGCCCAGGCGCAGCGGCCCGGCCAGCGGGTCCTTGCCTTGCTTTGCAATGTCCAGCACGCGCTCGGCGCCTTCGAGCACGCGCTGCGCCTGCTCCACCACGCGCTCGCCCACGGCGGTGAGCCTCACCTCGCCGCCGCGCTCGAACAGCGCCACGCCCAGCTCTTCCTCCAGTTTCCTGATGCCCACCGACAACGTGGGCTGCGACACGAAGCAGGCTTCGGCGGCGCGGCCGAAATGGCGCTCGCGGGCGACGGCGACGATGTAACGCAGTTCCGTGAGGGTCATGGCGAAGGACTGGCCTGGGCGCGCTCCATCGCGCCCGAGCGCGACTTGCAGACGTTTTGCGTGCGCGCCTGGATGATGCCGGCCAGCTCGCGCGCGCCCGGCCCCGCCGCGTCGCCCGACGCGAGCACCAGGTACAGCGTGGCGAAGCGCTCGGCGCCCTCCTTCAGGGGCAGGGGCTTGAGCGCGCCGCCTTGCACTTCTTCTTGCACGGCATTCTCGGGAAACCAGGCAAAGCCCTGGCCCATCACGGCGGCGCGGATGGACGTGGCCTTGTTGCTCACCGTCCAACGCCGCTCGGCAAGCCAGCCGGGATCGCGGCCGCGCTGCGAACCCGAGTCGCGAATGACCAGGTGGCGATGGCGCCGCAGGTCGTTGCGCGTCAGCGGCCGGCCGAGCTTATGCAGGGGGTGGCCGGGCGCGGCCATGCACACGAAGCGCTCCTGCATCAGCGCTTCGCCGACGAAACCCGGCGGGACGACGGGCGTGATGGCGATGTCCGCGCGGCGGTCGTTGAGCGCATCGGCGGTGCCGCCCAACACCGACTCGATGAGCTCGATGCGCGTGTCGGGGTGCCCCGCGCCGAACTCGGCCAGGCACTCCAGCAGCAGCCAGGTGGGGAAAATGATTTCGGCGGCGATACCGATTTCCGGCTCCCAGCCCTTGGCCAGCCGCCCCGCTGCCGCCTCCAGTTGCCCGGCTTCATCGAGCAGGGTGCGGCCGCGCCGGTACAGCAGTTCGCCGTTCGGGGTGAGCACAGCCTTGCGGCCTTCTATCTTGAACAGCTCCACGCCGAGCTGCTCCTCGATTTTCTTGATGGCGTAGGTGAGCGTGGACTGGGTCTTGTGCAGCGATTCGGCGGCCTTGGCATAGCCGCCCGTATCCACAACCGCCACCAGCGCGCTCCATTGATCCAGGGTGATACGGGGCTGATTCATGACGGATTTACCTGTTTGTATTCAACAGTTCGATAAATATGAGCGAAATATTCCGCTTTTTTATCTAATTTATCAATAGTTAAATACGTCCCATGAACAACGCGGCCGAGCCGCCTCACACCATCTGAAAGGGACATCATGAACATTCTGCAAATCAACGCCAGCATCCAATCCGCCAACGGCCAATCCACCCGCCTCGCCGACGCCTTCGTGGACAGCGTTCGCGCAGCCCAGCCCGACACCAAGCTCGTAGTGCGCGACCTCGCCAGGAACGCGGTGCCGCACCTGGACGGCGAGCGCTTCGGCGCCTTCATCACCAAGCCCGAGGCCCGCACGGCCGAGCAGCGGGCCGTGGTGGCTTATTCCGACGTGCTGATCAACGAACTGCGTGCCGCCGACCTCGTGGTGATCGGCCTGCCGCTTTACAATTTCGGCGTGCCCTCGCAGCTCAAGGCCTGGATCGACCACGTGGCCCGCGCCGGCGAGACCTTCCGCTACACCGAGAAAGGCCCGGTGGGCCTCTTGGCCGGCAAGCGCGCGGTGATTTTCGCCACCCGCGGCGGCCTGCACGCCGGCACGCCCACGGACACGCAGACCGGCTACATCAAGACCTTGCTCGGCTTCATGGGCATCACCGACGTGGACTTCGTGTACGCCGAGGGCCTGGCCATCAGCGAGGCGAGCAAGCAGGAATCGCTGGACTCGGCCTACACCGCCGCGCACCGGCTGGCCGGCGCGGTGGCGCCGGCGTCCAAGGCAAGGGTGGCCGACGCGTTTGCGGTTTGAATGCGGCGGTGCAGTTCGGAGGTGTGGTTGATTGAAGGGGCTCGCGCCCCCATGTAACGGAGATGGGCCGGAGCGGCGCTCTGTGCAAAGTTCCGGCCGAGAAAGGACAATCATGAACAAGCAACGCCAACTGCAACGGATCATTCCTTCCATCGCCGCATCGGACGGCGCCGGCGTGAAGCTGCGCCGGAGCATCGGGGCGAGCGCGGCCCTGCGCCACGATCCCTTCCTGATGCTGGACGAGTTCTTCTCCGACGATCCCAAGGACTACCTGGCCGGCTTTCCTTCGCATCCGCACCGCGGCTTCGAGACCGTCACGTACATGCTCGACGGCCATATGCGCCACGAGGACAACCACGGCAACCAGGGCGACCTGGGGCCCGGCGACGTGCAGTGGATGACGGCGGCGCACGGCATCATCCATTCCGAAATGCCGCAGCAGACCGAAGGCCGCATGCGTGGCTTCCAGCTCTGGATCAACCTCCCGGGCAAGGAAAAGATGAAGCCGGCGGCGTACCGCGACATCCCCTCGGGGCAGATCCCGACCATCGCGGCGGCCGAGGGTGTGCAGGCGCGCGTCATCGCCGGCACGGTCGCGGACAAGGACGGCAAGGAAACGGCCGGCCCCATCGGCGGCGACGGCAAGCTGTCCACCGATCCGCGCTACCTCGACCTGCGCTTGCAAGCGGGCGCGAGCATCGAAGTGCCGGTGCCGGCGGGCTACAACGCCTTCCTGTACGTGTACGAGGGCAATGCCGTGGTGGGCACCGACCGCAAGGCCCTGCCCAACCGCGCGGCGGCGCTGCTGTCGGACGGCGAGAGCGTGCGCATCGAGGCGGGCGAGGCCGGCGCGGGCGTATTGCTTCTCGCGGGCAAGCCCATCGGCGAGCCCATCGTGCAGTACGGGCCGTTCGTGATGAACACGCGGGAAGAGATCGAGCAGGCGGTGAATGACTACCAGCGAGGGAAGCTGGCGGTAGCCTGAGCGCCTCGGGAAAAAATCAAGGGCGCGGTTTTTCCGCGCCCTTTTTTCATTTCCGGCGCAATGGTCGCGGAATTTTTTCCCTCTCCCCTGGGAGAGGGACCGAGGGAGAGGGGCAACGTTAAATCAAGCCGAAAATCGGAGTGCTGATCGAGCTTTGGCCTTAGCCGCCTCTTCCTCGCGGTTCTTGGGAGGAGCGTTGGTCTCAAGTGAGTACAACAACTTCTTCGATACCGCCGTCACTTCATCCACGGCCGACCAAAACGCCCCTTCATTCGCCTGCGACGGCTTGCTGAATCCGCTCAGCTTGCGCACGAACTGCAATGACGCCGCGCGAATTTCATCATCGGTCACCGGCGGTTCGAAGTTGAAGAGCGTCTTGATGCTTCGGCACATAAGATCACCTCAATCTGTTTGGTCACCGTCCGTCTGCGAGCAGGCGCTGACGGGCAGCTCGAAGGACTGCTAGAGCCGTTTCGCGGGTCACGGTCGGAAAATCGTCCAGAAAGTCCGCCAAGGTCGAATTTCCTTCGAGATAGTCGAATAGCGTTTGCACCGGCACGCGCGTGGACGCAAAGCATAGCGCGCCACTCATGATGTCCGGATGGCGTGAAATAGGTGCGTCTATCATGCGGCCTTCTTTTTCTTGCCCAGCACTTCGCGCAAATAACGTCCTGTAAAGCTCGCCGGATTGTCGGCAATGTCCTCCGGCGTCCCCTGCGCAATGATCTGCCCGCCCCCATCCCCGCCCTCGGGCCCCAGATCGATCACCCAGTCCGCAGTCTTGATCACATCCAGGTTGTGTTCGATCACCACCACGGTATTCCCATGGTTCCGCAGGGCGTGCAGCACCGATAGCAGCAGGTCGATGTCCTTGAAGTGCAGGCCGGTGGTGGGCTCGTCGAGGATGTACAGGGTGCGGCCGGTGTCGCGCTTGGAGAGTTCCAGCGACAGCTTGACGCGCTGCGCCTCGCCCCCCGACAGCGTGGTGGCCGACTGGCCGAGCTGCACGTAGCCCAGGCCCACGTCGAGCAGGGTCTGCAGCTTCCTCTCCACCACGGGCACGGCGTTGAAGAACTCGTGCGCCTGCTCCACCGTCATGTTCAGCACCTGGTCGATGCTGCGGCCCTTGTACTGGATGTCCAGGGTTTCGCGGTTGTAGCGCTTGCCGTGGCACACGTCGCAGGGCACGTAGATGTCGGGCAGAAAGTGCATTTCCACCTTGAGCACGCCGTCGACCTGGCAGGCTTCGCAGCGGCCGCCCTTGACGTTGAAGGAAAAGCGCCCCGGCCCGTAGCCGCGCTCGCGCGCCGTGGGCACGCCGGCGAACAGCTCGCGGATGGGCGTGAACAGGCCGGTATAGGTGGCAGGATTGGAGCGCGGCGTGCGGCCGATGGGACTCTGGTCGACGTTGATGACCTTGTCGAAGAACTCGATGCCCAGGATCTGGTCGTGCGGCGCGGGCTCGGCCGCCGAACCGTACAGGTGCTGGGCCACAGCGGCATACAGCGTGTCGTTGATGAGCGTGGACTTGCCCGAGCCCGACACGCCGGTGACGCACACCAGGAGGCCGAGCGGCAGGTCGAGCGTGGCGTTCTTCAGGTTGTTGCCGCGCGCCCCCAGCAGCTTCAACTGCTTGTTGGGGTCGGGCTTGCGGCGCTTCTTGGGCACGGGGATCTGCTGCTTGCCCGAGAGGTATTGCCCGGTGAGCGACGCCGCGTTGGCCATGATCTGCTTGGGCGTGCCCTCGGCGACCAGGCGCCCGCCGTGCTCGCCCGCGCCCGGCCCCATGTCCACCACGTGGTCGGCGGCGAGAATGGCGTCCTCGTCGTGCTCCACCACGATGACGGTGTTGCCCAGGTCGCGCAGGCGCTTCAGGGTTTCCAGCAGCCGGCTGTTGTCGCGCTGGTGCAGGCCGATGGAGGGTTCGTCCAGCACGTACATCACGCCGGTCAGGCCCGAGCCGATCTGGCTGGCAAGGCGGATGCGCTGGCTTTCGCCGCCGGAGAGGGTGCCGGAGGTGCGGTTGAGGTTGAGGTAATCGAGGCCGACGTTGTTGAGGAAGCCGAGGCGCTCGTCGATCTCCTTGAGGATGGCGCGGGCGATCTGGCGCTGCTGGTCGGTCAACCGGTCGGGGAGCTGGGCGAACCAATCGAGCGCCGCCACCACGGAGAAGCGGGTGACGGTGGAGATATCCTCGCCCGCGACCTTGACCGCCAGCGCTTCCGGCTTGAGGCGCTTGCCCTCGCAGGTTTCGCAGGGCTGCGCGGTCTGGAACTTGGAGAGCTCCTCCCGCATCCAGGCGCTTTCGGTTTGCAGCATGCGGCGGGTGAGATTGCCGATGACGCCTTCGAAGGCCTTCCTCACCGTGTAGGACTTGCGCCCGTCCTGGAAGGTGAGCGGCACCGGCTTGCCGCCGGTGCCGTGAAGGATGATCAGGCGGACTTCGCCGGGCAGCTCGGCCCACGGCGTTTCGAGGGCGAACCCGAACTCGGCGGCGAGGCTGGCGAGGACCTGCATGTAATAAGGGCTGGGCGGGTTTGACTTGGCCCAGGGGACGATGGCGCCCTGCTTGAGGCTGAGCGCCTCGTTGGGGACGACGAGTTGTTCGTCGAACAGCAGCTTCTCGCCGAGGCCGTCGCAGGCGGGGCAGGCGCCCTGGGGGGCGTTGAACGAGAACAGGCGCGGTTCGACGGACTCGATGGTGAAGCCGCTAACCGGGCAGGCGAACTTCTCGGAGAAGACGATGCGGTTGGGCGGGAGGCCGGCGCCCTTGAGGTTCTTGCCACGCCCCTCCTCTTCCCGGCCGGGCACGGGGCCATCGGCGAGATCGACATAGGCGAGCCCCTCCGCCAGCTTGAGGGCCTGTTCAAAGCTGTCGGCCAGCCGCGTCTGGATGCCGTCACGCACGGCGATGCGATCGACCACCACCTCGATGTCGTGCTTGAACTTCTTGTCGAGCGCGGGGGCATCCTCGATGGCGACCATCTCGCCGTCGATGCGCACGCGGGTGTAGCCGGCCTTCTGCCATTCGGCGAGTTCCTTGCGATACTCTCCCTTGCGGCCGCGGACGACGGGGGCGAGCAGGTAGGCGCGGGTGCCTTCGGGCAGGGCCATCACCCGGTCGACCATCTGGCTCACGGTCTGCGCGGAGATGGGGAGGCCCGTGGCCGGGCTGTAGGGCACGCCGACGCGGGCCCACAAAAGCCGCATGTAATCGTAGATCTCGGTGACCGTAGCCACGGTGGAGCGCGGGTTGCGGCTGGTGGTCTTCTGCTCGATCGAGATCGCCGGAGACAGCCCGTCGATATGCTCGACGTCGGGCTTCTGCAT
>DATNCF010000554.1:0-7799 GCA_035571675.1 Burkholderiales bacterium
CGAGGGCATGATGGTGTCCATGATCCAGTCCAACTACGTGGGCTTCGGCTCCGGCGTGGTGGTGCCGGGCACGGGCATCAGCCTGCAGAACCGCGGCTCGGGGCTCAGTCTCGATCCGGGGCATCCCAACCGCGTGGCGCCCAACAAGCGCCCTTTTCACACCATCATTCCCGGTTTCATTACGAAGGACGGGCTGCCTTTGGCGTCATTCGGCCTCATGGGCGCCAGCATGCAGCCGCAGGGCCACACCCAGCTCATGGTGCGCATGGCCGACTACGGCCAGAACCCGCAAAGCGCCATCGACGCGCCGCGTTTTCGCGTGGTGCAGGGCCTGGACATCAACCTCGAAGCCGAGGTGCCCGAAGCCACGGCCCGCGAACTGGCGCGGCGCGGCCACCGCATCGTGGACATTCCGCCCGGCTACATGGATTTCGGCTGCGCGCAAATAGCGTGGCGGCTGAACGAGGGCCACGAACTCGCCGGCTACGCGGCGTGTTCGGATGCGCGCCGCGACAGCATTGCCGTGGGCTTTTAGCCGTTCAGCTCTTTCAACCGCTTCTCGCGCTCGGGCCGCGGCAGCTTCGACAGCTCCTTTACCGCTTTGTAGAACGCCGGCAAATCGCCCTTCTGCTGCGCGAGCAGGGCGCGGAAGGCCGGCAGCCATTCCGAGTACGTCACCACCGAGGCCAGCAGCGCGTTGTTGGGCCTGCGCGCCGCCGCCGGCGTGTTGGGCGAGGGGCGGCCCATGAAACGGTCATAGTCGGCAATGCCGCCCCACGCGGCCTTGAGCCGGTCGTAGTCGTCTTCCAGTTCCGCGAACACGCGCGCCTTGCCCGCGCGGCGCTCGGGCACGGCCACGCCCTCGCTGCCCTCGTAATAGGCCTTGAGCTTGTCGCGGTACAGGCCGATCAGCGCGGTGAACTGCTCGCGCCGCGCGTTGAATGCCGCATAGCGCTCGCGCTCTTCTCGGGTGGCGCTGCTGTCCAGCCAGCGCCGCACGCCCTCCTCCTCCACCGACACGGCGAAGGACTCGTTGAAGGACGAGTCGCCGCTCACGTACACCATCTGGTGCGCCAGTTCATGGAAGATAAGCCGCGCTACCTCGGCCTCGGGATAGCGGATGAAGGTGTTGAGCAGCGGGTCGTCGAACCAGCCCAGGGTGGAGTAGGCCGGCACGCCGCCCACGAACACGTCGTCGCCGTCGGCGGCATGCCGCTCCGCGTCCTGGTTGGCGTCGGCCTGGTCATACCAGCCGCGATAGCTCACGCAGCCGGCGATGGGGAAGCAGGACTGTATGGGCTTGGTGGAAAACTCCGGCGTGGCGATGACGTTCCATACCACGAATGGCCGATGCAGATCGGCATAGCGCCGATAGCTGCCGTTGTCAGGCTCGCCCAACTCGCGCACGGCGAAGTCGCGCATGGCCTGGATGCGCACCAGTTTGTCGCGCACCGCGGCCGGCACGGCGGGGTCGCCCACCACCTCCTCTACGGGGCGCGCCGCGTGCATCACGGCGAAATGGCCCTGGATGGCCTGGGCGTAATAGCCTACGGTGCCGCAGGCGGACAGCGAACCGATGGCGGGCAGCGCGACCAGCGCCAACGTCCAACTCCGCAACCAGCGCAAACGCGGCCAAAAAAAGTTCAAGTCAGGTCTTTTCCTGTTGAAAACGGGCATGGCGCAAAAAGGCCACGCACTGGCGGCCCACCGCCCCCGAAACCAGCATGCCGGAATGGGTGACGGGCAGCACCACGTGATCGGCCAGCCCGGGCAGGCGCGTCTCCTCCACCCGCACCACGCCGTCATTGGGCCCGCGCAGCCGGCCCAACATGGCGCCCAGGCCGAAGCGGCGCGTTCCGGCGATGGCCCCCATCGCCACGCCCTCGGGAATGCGCAGGGGATAGCCCTGGCGCCACAACTCGGTGCTTTTACCCAGCATCCAGCGGCCCAGCGGATGATGCTCGGCGGCCAGCGCCATTTCGCGGCCCGACAGCGGCGAGCCGAGCGCCACCACGCGCCCCAGCCGGCGCCGTTGCGCATCGCGCATGCGCTCCACGGCCTTGAGCGCCACCACCCCCCCCATGCTATGTCCGACCAGATGGACACAGCCAAAGTTCAAGCCGTCGAAGCGCCTCAACGTCGCAGCGACATGCGATTCAATGCCGTCGCGCAGGCTTTTGTAGCTGAAAGCCTGCACCGTGAAGCCGGCGCGGCGCAGGCGCGCGGCCACCACGGCCATGGCATGGCGGTTCATGAGCAGGCCGTGCAAGACGAGTACTGCTTCCCCGGGCCGGACCGCGGCCTCGCTCATGACGCCGGCGCTCCGCGCCTGCGCGGCAACACCACCATCACCCAGGCGCCCACCAGCAACATGAACACCGATGAACCCAGGTAGACGCTGGAATAGCGGCCCGTCCAGCCAATGGCGGCCGCGCAGATGGGCGGCCCCGCCAGCCCGCCGAGGTAGGTGAACATCTGCATGGCGCCCGTCACCGTGCCCACCGAAGCGGCGGGGACGTGCTTGCCGATGGCGGCAAAATACAGTCCGTTCCACCCCGCCAGGGTGGCGCCTCCGAACGCGAACAGCGCCCCCATGGCGGGCAGCGGCCACGCCGCGCTGGCCGTCGAGAGCAGCGCCAGAAATATTCCGGACAGCACGCCCAAGGCCCCGAGCACGCGGACCGGATCGCCGGTCCGGTCCGCGACCCATCCCCAGGCAAGGCGGCTGGGCAAGGCGGACACCTGCATGATGGAAAACATCGCTCCGGCCGCCGCCAGCCCGTAGTGCAGTTCGAGCGTGAGATAACTCACCGCGTAAACCAGCAGCACGGTTTGTCCCACGCTGTAAAAGGTGATGCACAGCGCGACTCCGCGCAGCGCCGGGTCGCGCCACAACTCGCCCAGCGATGTCCACAGGCCCGATGGCTTCAGCTTTGCCGCCGGCTCCCGGTCGGCATCCAGCGCCGCGCGCATGGGCTGCACGGCCAGGGCCAGCACGGCGGTCCCCGCGGCGAGCACGAGCAGCGTGCCCTGCCAGTTCGTATGCAGCAACAGTGCCGGCACCACCACGCCAAGCAGGCCGATGCCGATGGGCAGCCCGGATTGCCTGAGCGCGAAGGCGAGCCCCAAGCGATGCGGCGGCGTGATGCGCGCCAGGATCTGCGTGTTCGCGGGTGTGATCGGCGCCACGCCCGCACCGAGCGCGGCCGCGGCCAGGAACATGGCCAGCGGGATGCCGGTCGCGGACAGCGCCAGGGCGGCCACCATGACCCATGCGCCCGCCTGGGCGGCGCGCAGCGGGCCGAGTTTGCGGATCAGCGCTCCGCCCATCAGGCTGCCCAGCATGGCCGCGACCAGAATGACCGGCACGTAATAGCCCAGCACGCCGGGAGACACGCCCAGCTCCTGAAGCACCACCGGCCCCAGAACGAAAGGCGAGTTCAAAGCCATGGTGGTGAAAATCTGCAGCGCCACCATGCCGGTGAGCACGACAGCGAGCGGCGGAGGCTTCCTCGCCGCGATGGAGCCCGCTGCGTTCGACCCGCTTGCGCTCAAGCCGCTTTCACTCAATCCACTTCGATGGCGCCGGACACGCTCACCGACACCTGCGACAGTCCGCCTTCGAGCTGCGGCGCCGCCACGTCGGCGGCCGCGGCCGCCGTGGCGCGCATCACCATGGGACGCGGCGCGGGAGCCCCGCCGGAACTGACCGTCATGCGCCGTATGCGGTAGTCGCGCGCCGCCAGGGCCTGCTTCACGATGTCGGCGCGGGCGCGGAAGGCCGCCACGGCTTCGGGAATGAGTTCGTTCTCGGCCGCGCGCCGCGCTTCCGGCGACACGCTGAAGCTCATGGAGGACAGTTGCAGCAGCGACTGCAGCTTGGCGATCAGCGCCGAGCCGGCCGCGAAATCGCGCGTGTCCACGCGCATCTCGGCGCGCCCGCGCCAGCCGGTGAGGCGCTGCGAGCGGTCATAAACCGGATAAGTCTGGCTGTTCCCCGAGCGCGTCCTCACCGCCTTGACCTCCTTGGCCGCGGTCAGCGCCTGGTTGAGCGTGCGGTTGAGCGCATCGGCCACCTGCGCGGCCTGGGCCTCGCTGGCCTCGACGTAGAACACCGCGGTCAAGGTGTCGTTCGGGATTTCGCGCTGGGCCTCGGCCTGAAATTCGATCACGCTGCGGCCTTCGCGAACTTCGGGCCGCCGCTCCGGACCACCCTGGGCCGCCACCGGCCCTATGCCCTGGGCCGCCGCCTGCCCAACGCACAGCGCGCCGAGCAGCAGCGCGCATGCGCCGACGCAGGGCAGCCGGCCTGCCCGCGTCATCATCACTCGTCCACCCGCGCGAATTCGAAGCTCAGGTTGACCGGCTTTTTCGCCAGGTTGGTCCAGACCATGCAATAGTCCTGCGCCTCCTTGGGTTGGAAACTGCCCGAACCGATGGCGGATTTGTCCTTTTTCACCGGATAGAGCGTTTCCTTGTCGGTGACGTACTGGATGGCGAAATTGACCGGTGCCTCGGCGCGATACCAGTAGCGCAGCCGCTGGCGCGGCGTGAGGGTAACGCATTCCTTGCGCGCGCCGGAACTGTTCAACGTGGCCACCATGGATTTGACGTTGGCCGACTGGCCTTGCGAGAGCGCGGGCGGCGCAATCCCGGCCAACAGCACAAGGCCCGCCCACAGCACTGCGCCACTGCGTGCCGCCTCCGCGGCTGGCGCCGCACGGTCACGAAAACCCCGCTTGCGCGTGGCTGCCTGCAGGGACACTTCCATGGCTACTCCTTTCAGGTATGCGCCGCCGGCCGCTTCGCTTCCGGCCTCTTTGCTTCCGGCTTCTTGTTGCCGGGGATCGGGCCCGCGGCGGCCTTGCGCAACTGCTCGAAGGCCTGCTCCTCACGCTCCAGTCCACGCCTGGCCTCGGCACTGCGCTGGGCCGCCTGGGCCAGAGCTTGCCTGGCCTTGTCGCGCCGCGCCCGCGCTGCGTCCAACTGCTTCTGCGCGGCCTGCATGGCGTTGTCGGCTTCCTGGAAATCGCCGTCCCGGCGCCTCAGGTCCGCTTCGGCCGTTTCGCTCGACTTGCGCGCAGATTCCACTCTTTGCTGCGCAGCCGAATAGGCATCAGGACGGACTTGCCGTTCTTCGACGGGCGACTGCACCTGCGCGGCCACGGCCGGGCTTCCGAACAACACAGCCAGCCCCAGCCACGTTGACAGATTGCGCCGCCGCCGGGCGGCCGGTTTCAGATGGCCAGGTTCGAAAAGCGTGGACTTGAGCGGCGCTGACGTAAAAAGCGACGCGTTTAAAAGCGTATGTCTGAAAAGCGCGAATCCGCCAAAACCGGTTGAAAGCCCGGGATTTGAAAGCGCTTTGGCAATGTTGAGCACGCGAACGCTGTCGAGGATGAAGACGGGGCATTTTACATGTCATCAGCATGACAAATGCGCGGCAATTCTGCCGAATTGCCATGCTCATTTCAGCCTGCGGCCCAGGGGAAGATTGAGATAAAATGCCGACCTTCAGGGAGGATACAACGTTGCGGTCTCGCAGCCTTTTTGCCGCTTTGGTCTTGGCGTGCCCGGTCGCGCTGATTTCGGCCCTGCAGGCCGCGGCGCAGACGCCTCCCGCCACCCCGCCCGCCCCGGTGCAAAGCGAGCGCTTCGACATCGAGCGCTACGCCGTGGAAGGCAACACTCTCCTCAAGCCCGAGGAAATCGAGGCCGCCGTGCGGCCCTTCACCGGCCGCGCGCGCGAATACGGCGACGTGCAGCGGGCGCTTGAAGCCCTGGAGACCCTGTACCGCGCGCGCGGCTACAGCGCCGTGCAGGTCAACGTCCCCGAACAAGAACTCAGCCGCGGCGTGGTCACCCTGCAGGTGGTCGAAGCCGCCATCCGGCGCGTGAGCGTCCAGGGCAACAGCGCTTTCAGCGAACAAAACATCCGCAGGAGTCTGCCCGCCCTCCAGGAAGGGTCCTTCCCCAACGCCACCGCCCTGTCGGCCAACGTCCAGCTCGCCAACGAAAACCCCGCCAAGCAGGTCGACGTCGTCCTCAAAGGCACCGAATCGGAGGGCCTGGTGGATGCCGACGTCAACGTCACCGACAGCCGGCCCCTGAAGCTCAACGCCACCCTGGACAACACCGGCAACGACGCCACCGGCCAGCACCGCCTGGGGGTGGGCCTGGTCTACGCCAACCTCTTCGACCGCGACCACGTCGCCAGCTTCAACTACATCACCTCCCCTGAAGAACCCTCCAAAGTCAGCATCTACAGCCTCGGCTACCGGCTGCCCCTGTACCGGCTGGGCGACTCCATCGACCTCATCTACGCCAAATCCGACGTCGACGCCGGCACCACCCAGACCGTGGCCGGGCCCCTGGCCTTCGCCGGCAAGGGCGACATCTACGGCCTGCGCTACAACTGGCTCCTGCCCCGCCGGGGCGAATACAGCCAGCGCCTGGTGTTCGGCCTCGACCTCAAAGCCTTCCAGAACGCCTGCACCGTGGCCGGCACCGTGTGCCCCGGGGGCTCGGGCACCGACGTCACCGTGCGGCCCTGGTCGCTCACCTACAGCGGCCAATGGGCCGGGGCCGGCCACACCACCGACTTCTACGCCGGCTACGCCATGAACTGGAAAGGCGCCGGCCACGGCAACGCCGCCGACATCGCCGCCGCCCGCCCCGGCATCCCCGGAGGCGACACCGCCAACCCCGACTACCAGGTCATGAAAGCCGGCGTCAGCCACAGCCGGGCGCTGCCCGGCGACTGGCAAATGCGCGCCGCCGTGACCGGCCAGTACACCCGCGATTCGCTCATCTCGGGCGAACAATTCAGCATCGCCGGGGCCACCGCCGTCAGGGGCTTCCCCGAGCGCGACATCGCGCGCGACAAGGGCTTCTTCGGCAACCTGGAGCTCTACACCCCCAACCTCGCCCCGCGCATGAAGCTGGAGAGCCACGTGGTGCGGGTGCTCGCCTTCTACGACGCGGGGCTTGCGGCCAACAACCCGCTGCAGGGGGAGGCCAGCCAGAAGGTGTCGGTGTCCTCGGTGGGGGTGGGCCTGCGCTGGAGCTGGAAGAAGAACCTCGCGCTGCGCTGGGACTTCGCGCGCGTGATCGACGAGGGCGGCAGCCGCACCCAGGGCGACCAGCGCTCGCAGTTCCTGCTGTCGCTGACGTACTGAGACTTAAGTGCCAGGACCGGGGCGGATACCGAACCCGGCGGGGTGAGGATTAGGACAACGTCATAGTCGTGGGCTGTTTCCCCTGCTGCGGGGATAAATGCACAGACAATGCGGCCGCGATGCGGTGCAATGTCACATTGGCCCACAGTGGGCCTTGCGGCGCGTTTGAGCCGATTCGACAAAGCAGAAAAACTGCGGCGAGGGAGATGCTTTGGTGGCGGGCACTTTAGAGAGTATCCACCTGTCGGGTGCGGGGATGGGCTGTGTTGAGCCGAGACATGCCGGGCACCCGCACAAGAGCGCGTTGCTTCAAAAAACGCTGCTTTCTCTCGGGATGGCGCTTCTCCTCGCTGCCGGGGCCGTTCACGCCCAGCAAGGGACGGGACCCGCGCCCAGCGCCCCGGCAACGGCGCAAAACGGCACGGCCGCCCAAGGCGTGGGCACCATCACCCACCTGTCGGGCACGCTGGCCGTGCGCAGGACCGACGGCAACACCCGCTTCCTGTCGGTGAGCTCCAACGTCAGCGAGGGCGACACCCTGTCCACCCAGCAGGGCACCTACGCGCGCATCAAGTTCGCCGACGGCGGCGAAGTGGTCATGCGGCCCGACACCCAGTTCAA
>DATNCF010000555.1:0-2697 GCA_035571675.1 Burkholderiales bacterium
CGCCGCGCCTTGTGCAGGCCAACTTTCTTGCGTTCGACTTCGCGCGCATCGCGGGTCACGAGGCCGGCTTTGCTCAACTGGCTCTTCAACGCCGGATCGAATTCGATCAGGGCGCGGGTCAGGCCGTGGCGCACCGCGCCCGCCTGGCCGGATTCGCCGCCGCCGTGCACGTTGACGTTGATGTCGAAGGTGGCGACGTTGTTGGTGAGCTCGAGCGGCTGGCGCACCACCATGCGGCCGGTTTCGCGCGCGAAGTACTCGTCCACCGGTTTGTCGTTCACGATCATGCGGCCCTTGCCGGGCTTGATGAACACCCGGGCGACGGCGCTTTTGCGCCGGCCGGTGCCGTAGTTGTATTCGCCGATCATGCTTGCTTGACCTCCAGACCCTTCACGTCCAACACCTTCGGTTGCTGCGCGGAATGCGGATGCTCGGCACCCGGATACACCTTCAGCTTCTTGATCATGGCGTAGCCCAGCGGCCCCTTGGGCAGCATGCCCTTGACGGCGAGTTCCAGCGCCCGGCCGGGAAAACGCTGCTGCATCTTGGCGAACGTGGTCTCGCGAATGCCGCCCGGATAAGTAGTGTGCCGGTAGTACTTCTTCCCCTCGGCCTTGTTGCCCGTGACGGCCAGCTTGGCCGCATTCAGGACGACAATATAATCACCGGTATCGACGTGCGGCGTGTATTCGGGCTTGTGCTTGCCGCGCAGGCGGCGAGCGAGCTCAGCGGCGAGCCGGCCCAGCACCTTGTCGGCGGCATCGACCACGAACCAGTCGTGCCGGACGTCCTGGGGTTTGGCGGAAAACGTTTTCATTATTGCAAAGGCCTGAGCAGGCGAAAGGGCGAGATTTTATGGGGGAAAGCCCCCCCTGTCAAACCGCCGTAGGGAAGCCGCCAAGACAAACTGGCGGCACAAAAAAAAAGCGCAACCCCGAGAGGTTGCGCAATATCCACCAAAGGAGGAGGGTGGAGGAGACTTGAATACGATGCAGTTAGTATACAAGCGGTTTTGGTGCAATGCAAGAAATTTTTCGGGCCATCGCGAGTTGCGATACAAAGTCTTATAAATCATATCTCTAATGGCGATGGCCAAGCTCCAATCTGTTGTTTTTATTCATTTATCGTAATCGCAAGCAGTAAAATTGCTGCTTTGCGGAAATCAGCTTGAGGTGGCGATGGACTGTCGTGTGAAATGGATAGAGGGGGGCATGAGCTTCGTGGCCGAAACCGGCAGCGGCCATGCCTTCGTGATGGACGGGGCCCCCGAGGCGGGCGGCCGCAACACGGGGCCGCGCCCCATGGAGACCGTGCTGTCGGGAACGGGGGCGTGCACGGCCTTCGACGTGGTGCTCATCCTGAAAAAGAGCCGCCAGCAGGTCCTGGGCTGCGAAGTCAAGCTCACTGCCGAGCGCGCCGAGACCGACCCCAAGGTGTTCACCAGGATCCACATGCACTTCGTGGTGACGGGGCGCGACATCAAGACCTCGGTGCTGGAGAACGCGCTGCGCCTGTCGCACGAAAAATACTGCTCGGCCTCCGCCATGCTGGCCAAGACGGCCGACATCACTTACGACTACGAAGTCATTGCCGCGTAGAAGCCGCACACCACACAGGACCATTCCGTGCACGTCATCGAAGACTTGCTGAACGCCGAAGAGCTGGCCTGGGTGCGCGCGCTGGTCAAGCGCTCGCGCTTCACCGAGGGAATCGCCACGGCGGGCGGCGCGGCGCGAGAGGTCAAGCGCAACCAGCAGCTTGAATACGGACAGGCGGATGCGCAGCAGTTCGCGCGCCTGGTGTTCGGCGCGTTGAAGCGCAGCGCCAAGCTGCAGCGCTCGGCCCTGCCCCTGGAGATCAGCCAGCCGACCATCAACCGTTACGGCCCGGACATGACCTATGGGCCGCACTATGATTCCACCTTCATGCCGGCGCTGGACGGCCAGCGCATCCGCGGGGATCTGTCGATCACCATCTTCATTTCCGAGCCTGACAGCTACGACGGCGGCGAGTTGTGCTTCGCCAAGGCCGGCGGCGAGCACGCCGTCAAGCTGCCGGCAGGCCAGGGTTTCCTCTATCCCGCCAGCACTCTGCACTGGGTGACGCCGGTGACGCGCGGCGAGCGCGTGGGCATCGTGTTCTGGATGCAGAGCATGGTGCGCGACAGCGAGAAGCGCGCCATGATCACCGAGCTGGATGCCGTGATTGCGCGGTTGGGGGAGAAGATGCCGGGATCGGAGGAGGTGCGCGACCTGGCGGGGCTGGAGTCGAATTTGCTGAGGATGTGGTCGGAGCTGTAGCCCTTCTTTTCGAAGCCGGAACTGTCCGCGCTAGACCCAGTACGACACCGTTGTCATCACGCGGGCGGCCAGCGCCATGGCGCCCTTGACCGGCTTGGGCAACTCGGCCGCGCCCATGTCCCGCGCCATGCGGGCGTGGCGCATTTCGTCGGTGCGCATGCCCGCTACGACGGCCCGCGTGCGCACGTCGGCGACCGGCAGGCGGGCAAGATGGCCTTCGAGGTGTTTTTCGACCTGCTGCTCGGTTTCGGCAAGGAAGCCCAGGTTCCAGCGGTCGCCCAGACGGCCGGCCGCCAACCCCAGCGCCAGCGATCCCCCGTACCACAGCGGATTGAGCACGCTGGTGTGCCCGCCCAGTTCGTTTATGCGCTGGGCGCTCCAGGCCAGGTGGTCCTGC
>DATNCF010000556.1:0-2582 GCA_035571675.1 Burkholderiales bacterium
AACGACACGCATCGGTTTGGCTCGCCGTTTGTACCCTCGTTGGACACCCACGAACTGCTGCGCCCCGTATGAACGCTCGCAGAACGGGGACCTCTGCCCTGGCGAGCAGCGGTGCCCCAACTAAGAAACTTCGAGACGGGCTGCGACGGCGGCGAGGTCTTCGCGGCTGTTCACGTTGGCAAATGCAGCGGCGTCCGCAAAGCGCACGCGCACCGCACCGATGCTTTCCAGCACCGACCACATGGGCGGGTGCGCACCGGCCGCCAGGGCGTTGGCAACCTTGGCAAGAGCACTGGTGGGCCACACTGCGCACAACGGCTGGGGGCCATCGGCCGTTTCGGACATGGCAGCGCGGCCGCTGCTGCAGCTGATCAGTCGCCGGAATAGCTCGTCGGGCAGCAACGGTGCATCGCAAGGACTCACGGCAAGCGCGCCGACACCCAGGTCTTGTGCCCAACTGAGTGCAGCCTTCACACCAGCCAACGGGCCCGCCGCATCACCCGGGGCATCGCGCAGTACGGGCAACCCTTGCGCGTGGGCGAGTGCCGCGGTCTGCGTGCCGGGTCGCGCGCTGACGGCGACCGTGCGGCAGCTGCGCTGCAATCGCCTCGTCGCCCACAGTAGCAGTGGAGTGCCCGCAAGCAACGCGACCGCCTTTTCGCCGCCGAAACGCACGGACCGCCCCCCGGCGATCACGACGCCGACGACCGGGCACGCAAAGGGCTCGTGTTGGGTAATCGAACTCATGGCGCTGCGGCGCGGCACCCCGTCAGTTAACTGCCGCTCATGAGGCGAGGAGACATCAACCCCCGGGAAAGAATCGGCAGGGATGACATTCGGGGAAAGGCTAGGGTCGGAATCGAACCGGCGTAGACGGCTTTGCAGGCCGCTGCATGACCACTCTGCCACCTAGCCAAAGGTGAGAATGAAGCGGCGGGAACAATAAACCCAAGGACGCAGTCCCTGCAGGCTTTCGCACCGAGCGGGCGGACGCTTCAATTACTGTACAATTAAGAGTAACAAAAAGGCGACAATGCGTCGATTTCCTGACAGCCCAAAGGCTGCCGGGACGACTCCTGTTCCTAAAAACTCGCAGCCAATAGCAGAGGAGCGCCGGATGTCCACCGCCTACGTAGCACCTTCCACTGCCGGATTTCTCGACCGGGCACGTACCATCGCTCGCCCGGGTTTCAACCGCTGGTTAGTGCCTCCCTGCGCCCTCGCAATTCACCTGTGTATCGGCATGGCGTATGGCTTCTCGGTTTTCTGGTTGCCGCTTTCCAAGGCGGTCGGCATCACGAAGTCCGTGCCTTGCCCCAAGGATGCCAGCCTCTTCTTCTTTTATCTGACCACCACCGCCTGCGACTGGAAGGTGCCGCAGCTGCAGACCTGGATGTTCGGGCTGTTCTTCGTGTTTTTGGGTTCAGCCGCTGCCTTGTGGGGTGGCTGGCTGGAGCGCGTCGGCCCGCGCAAGGCCGGCGTGGTCGCCGCACTCTGCTGGTGCGGGGGGCTCGTGATCTCCGCCTTCGGTGTCGCCAACCACCAGCTGTGGCTGATCTGGCTCGGCTCGGGCGTCATCGGCGGCATCGGCCTGGGTCTTGGCTACATCTCGCCGGTTTCCACGCTGATCAAGTGGTTCCCGGACCGGCGCGGCATGGCGACGGGCCTTGCGATCATGGGATTTGGGGGCGGCGCCATGATCGGTTCGCCCCTGGCCGACAAGCTGATGAAGCACTTCGCCACCGCCACCTCCGTGGGCGTCACACAGACCTTTCTGGTGCTCGCGGCGGGCTACTTCGTGTTCATGATGGGCGGCGCGCTCGGCTACCGCCTGCCCCCCGAGAGCTGGCGGCCCGCGGGTTGGAACCCTGACTTGGCCAAGAAGACCCTCGTCACCAAGGGCCAGGTGCATCTGAACGTCGCCTGGCGTACGCGGCAGTTCTGGCTGGTGTGGCTCGTGCTCATGCTCAACGTCTCCGCCGGCATCGGCGTCCTGAGCATGGCTTCCCCGATCCTGCAGGAGGTGTTCGGGGGTCACCTGATCGGCGTGAATGCCTCGTTCGATCAGCTCACGCCCGCACAGCTGGCGAGCATCGCAGCCCTGGCCGCCGGTTTCACCGGCCTGTTGTCGCTGTTCAATATCGCCGGCCGCATCTTCTGGGCCTCGCTCTCGGACAAGATCGGCCGCAAGGTGACCTACGGCGTCTTCTTCCTGCTGGGGATCGTGCTTTATTCATCGATCCCGTGGACGGTGGCCACCGTTAACCTGGCGCTCTTCGTGCTCTTCTTCTGCATCATTCTCACGATGTACGGCGGCGGCTTTGCCACGGTGCCGGCGTACCTGTCGGATCTGTTTGGCACGCGCATGGTGGGTGCGATCCATGGCCGCTTGCTGACCGCCTGGTCGGTGGCCGGCGTGCTGGGACCGTTCCTGATCGGCCAGTTCCGCGAGTACGAGCTCGCCCAGGGGCTGCCGAAGTCACAGGTGTACAGCACCACCATGTATGTGCTCGCGGGACTTCTGGTGCTGGGGTTTATCTGCAATCTGCTGATCCGTCCCGTGGCGGAGAAAAACTTCATGA
>DATNCF010000557.1:0-5853 GCA_035571675.1 Burkholderiales bacterium
GCGGTCAACAACCTCAATGCGGGCGGGATTTCGCAAACCATCTCGTCCACCACCGGCAACGTCACGCTTGACGGGGCCACGGTGAACGTGGGCGCGCTGAGCACCGGCGGAAACCTGAGCGTCAGCGGCGGCAGCGTCACGGTGTCGGGCCCCGTGCAGGTGACGGGCGCCAACTCCAGCGTGACCTTGACGTCCGCCGGAAACGTCGACACGTCGTTCACGACCATGAGCCTTACAGGGGCCAATGCGTCGTTGACAATCAGCCCCAACACGGCGAACCATGGCCGCTCCGCCTCGGGCACCGGCCAGTTCATTATCCGCGAAGGCTTCATAAATCTGCCCAACGTCTCAGCGGCGTCGGCCACGGCGCTGACCATCGCAGGACATGCCTACACGGTGATCAACAGCCTTGGGGCCCAGGGCAGCGCCACGGGCACTGACCTGCAAGGCATAAGCGGCAACCTGGGCGGGTACTACGCCCTGGGCGGAAACATCGACGCGTCGGCGACTTCCAGTTGGAACGGCGGCACCGGGTTCGCCTCCCTTGGCAGCGTGGGCACGCCTTTCACAGGGCACCTCGAAGGCCTCGGCCACACCATCGACCAGTTGACCATCAACCGGCCGTCAGCGACCGCGGTGGGTCTATTCGGCGTCAACGCCGGCAGCGTCAGCAACATTGTCGTCAAGGGCACCATCACCGGCGGCGACAAGGTCGGCGCGATCGCCGGCATCAATCAGGGCAGCCTTTTCCAAGCCTTGTCCAGCGGGACCATCACCGGCAACAACGACGTGGGCGGCTCGGTGGGCGTCAACGACACCAGCGGCAGTTACATCCAGTTCTTCAGCAACGCGGCGGTCATGGGCAACAGCGGCGGGCAGCGCACAGGCGGCGTAGCCGGCAGCAACCTGGGCGTTATAAGCAACGGCTCGACTTCCGGCAGCGTTTCGGGAGCCGACTACGTGGGCGCAATTGCAGGCGCGAACTCAGGCTCGCTTACCTTGGCGTCGGCCGGCGGATCCGTGAGCGGCGCGAACTACGTGGGCGGTATGGCAGGCATTAACAGCGGGACGGGCACCGTGAGCCTGTCCGCAAGTCTGGCCGCGGTAAACGGAACCGGTCAGTTTGCCGGCGGCGTAGCCGGCCGCAACGACGGGATGCTCCACGGCGTAGCCGGAAACGGAAACGTCAGCGGTGTAAGCCTGGTCGGAGGCGTGACGGGTATCAACTACGGCACTATTGAACAGTCCGGCGCGGGAGATCCGCACGGCGGTGTCACCCTCGTCACGGGTACCTACGGGGTCGGCGGGGTGGCAGGGCAGAACGCCGGTTCGGGAACCATCGACGGCACGACGAACTTGGCCGGCGTGACGGGTAACTCGGGCGGTTATTGGACGGGCGGACTGGTCGGCCTCAATGCCGGCACGATCACCAATTCCTCCAGCAGCGGCGCGGTCGCTGGAGTCAACCAGGTAGGCGGGCTCGCCGGCCTGAATCTTGGCACCATCCAAACGCACTCGAGCAGCGCTAGCAACGTCACAGGAAGCATTTTCGTGGGCGGGCTGGCCGGGCTCAACTATGGCAGCATCACCACTCAGGCCGCCAGCAGTGGCGGCGTGAGCGGCACCACTAACGTGGGCGGCCTGGTTGGGTTGAACGGCAGTTCGGGCACCATCAGCGACGCGACGAGCTCTTCCGCTGTAGCGGGCGCCGCCGGGGGCCTGTGGGCCGCCGGCCTGGCTGGCGTGAACAACGGTACCATCACCTCCTCTACCACAAGCGGTAGCGTTAGCGGCAGCTACGGCACGGGTGGGCTGGTGGGCTACAACGTGGGCACAATCAACACTGCGGCGAGCTCGTCGTCTGTGACGGGCAACGCCGGCGGCTACTGGACGGGCGGGCTGGTGGGCTACAATGCGGGCACCATCACCCAATCCGCCAGCAGCGGCGCGGTGAGCGGCGTCAACCAGGTGGGCGGGCTAGCCGGCCTTAACAAGGGCACCATCCAGACGCAATCGCACAGCACGAGCAATGTCACGGCGACCGTGTTCGTGGGGGGATTGGTGGGCATGAACTACGGCAGCATCACCACGCAGTCCACCAGCAGCGGCACCGTGCAGGGCACCACCCATGTCGGCGGGCTGACCGGATTCAATGGAGTCTCGAGCACGATCGATGGGGCCTCCAGCAGTGCAACCGTGGTCGGCAACCCGGGAGGGTTGTGGGCCGCCGGCCTCGCAGGACAGAACAACGGAACCATCACCTCCTCCACCTCAACCGGAACGGTCAGCGGCAGCTACGGAACGGGCGGCCTGGTCGCCTACAACGTAGGCACGATCAATACCTCGAGCAGTTCTTCAGCGGTGACAGGCAACGCCGGAGGCTACTGGACGGGCGGGCTGGTGGCCTATAACGCGGGCACCATCAAGCAGTCCGCAAGCAGCGGCGCGGTGAGCGGCGTCAAGCAGGTGGGCGGGCTGGTCGGGCTGAACAAAGGTAGCGTGACGCAGTCCTTAAGCAGCTCGACCGTCGCAGGGAACGCGTACGCGGGAGGCCTCGTGGGCCTCAACACCGGCATGGTCTCCCAGTCCTTCAGCGTCGGTGCCGTCACCGGCGCCGGTGCAATCGGGGGCTTGATGGCTTACAACAGCGGCAGCGTTTCGGCCGATTCCTTCTGGGACACGACCACGTCCGGGCAGGCTAGCAGCGCTGGCGGAACGGGCCTCACCACGGCGCAGGCCAAGAGCCAAAGCACGCTGAGTGGGATGGGCTACGTATTTACCGGGACCAATCCGGTGTGGGTCATCACCGATGGGGTCACCTATCCTAGGCTGTGGTGGCAATAGTCCAGGCCGGGGATGGATCAGGCAAACCCTGAAGGCAAATAAAAAAAGGCCGCCCCAGTGAACTGACCCCCAGCAGTTGGACAAAAAAGTCCAACCTTTGGGAGTCAGTTCACTGGGGCGGCCTTTTTTGAATTTACTGGTAGGCGCGATTGGACTCGAACCAACGACCCCCACCATGTCAAGGTATGTCACCTGCTTTCCTTTTGCTTTGTCAAGATCATGTTATCTAGTATGTTCAGCAACTTATACCAGTGTTGTCGTTTCAGGTAGTTGCCTTTTGTTCCACGTCGTGCCACACTCGCGTCCACACAAAGTCCACACAGCGGGTTCAGCGGCATGGCGACCACCCTTTCTGACACCTCCATCACCGACTCCAAGGTCCGCACGTTCCTGAGCGCGGCCAAAGACCGGCACGAACTGGTCTGCGAGCGAATCACCGGCTTTCACTTCTGCAAGATCGGCAACTTCGGCTCCTGGCGCTACCGCTACCGGGATGATACGGGAAGGCGCCATGTGGTCACGATTGGCAACTACCCCACCATGAAGCCGGCCGAAGCGGCGCAGCGCGCAATGGTCTGGCGAAACCAGCGTGCAGACCCGCTTGCTGAGGCACGCAAACGCAAGGCAGCCGCGAGAACCGCCGAGCAGATCACCGCCTCCCGCACGCTCAGGTCCTACCTGAACGGCATTTACACGCAGCACCAGGCTCGCAAGAAGAACGAGGGGAAATACACCCTCCACATGATCCGCTCGAACTTCGCCGATGTCCTGGACCGCGACATGACCACCTTGAGCGCCGTGGACATCAAGGCGTGGCAAGCACGGCGCGAGAAGGAAGGACTCGCCCATGCCACTCTTGTACGCGCTTATGGTGCTCTGCGCACCCTCCTCCGTCATGCCGTGACCGAGGGAATTCTGGACAGCAACCCGATTGTTGGCGTCCGACTGGCCAGCCCGACCGCCCAGGAAAAGCAAAAGGCACTATCAGCCGAGGCACGAGCACACCGGCGCATGCTCACCGCGGCCGAACTGGCGGGGTTGCACAAGGGGATCACCGCGTTTGCTGACGAACTCCGTAAGCAACGGCGGAACAGCCGCAAACACGGCAAGGCCTACCTGCCCGACCTAGACCAGGTGCCGCATCCACACTGGTTCATTCCGTTTTTTTACCTCGCCCTGCACACCGGAATGCGTCCAGGCGACCTGTACACGTTGACCTGGCGCGAACTGAACCTGCCTTTCCGTCGCCTCGTCAAGCTGCCAGAAAAGACAATCCACCACCCGAATCCGGCCAAGCTGGACCTGCCACTTAGCGACGCCATCTACAACATCATGACCGAGTGGCACAAGCAGGAGGGAAGCCCGGCTGAGGGGCTGGTGTTCCCTTCCAAGGCCACGGAGGGCGGCGAGGCCAAGCAGCATGACAAGAAGGCGCACGGGAAACCATGGGCGCGTGTCCGAAAGCTAGGCGAAGTCGATCCCAAGCTGGACTTTTATTGTCTGCGCCATCATTTCATCAGCGCGCTGGTCGCCAAAGGCGCACCACTTCTTGCCGTTGCCAAGCTGGTCGGTCAGAAGTCCACCAGGATGATCGAGGATCATTACGGGCACCTAGCGAAGAACGCAGCGGCGGACATCATGCGGACGTTTTCGGAATCCCTGCCACACGCCCAGGTTGACACAGCCTCCTCCACAGTTCAAGAACACGCTACTGCACAGTAGGCAGCGCCATGGCGAAGATTGATTTTGACGCTGATTTTCTTGATGCAGCGAACCGGGCGCCAAGTGATCCCGATGCCGCAGCGAAGGCTCTCTTAATTGTCGCGGCACGGCTGCGCGAAGGTTATGTAACCAAAGGTTCTGATTACGCCCGTTACCTCGCAGACGCCATCGAAGCTTCGATGAGCAAGCCGCGCGAAAAGCGCGGCCGCGCTTTACTGCTCGAATTGCATCTCGCCGCAGAAAATCGCCGCCCTGCTAGTGATCAGTACGCCGTTGGCGCGGCATTGGAGGCGTTGCAAGGGAACGAACTGAGTCAAAGAGCACGAGTCTGGACGGTAGCAAAACAGTTCCAAATTAGCACCGCCACTGTGATTCGTTACTGGAAGAAGTACCGGGAGGGGGTGGCGGAAACTCTGCGAGTCAATAGAGAAAACGACGGAAAGTGATTCAAAAGACCCCGACCTTTTGATACCGAATTTGGGCTTGATCAGGTCTAGCATCGCGGCAAAATTCGCGCCTCACATTAACGACGAGGCGCAACATGACACAGGCCGAATCGACTTCAACCGCGGCACACGGCAGCGGACAGCCCACCCTCCTCCGCGTCATAGCGCAGGAACTCCTCAGGCCTAAAGCCGCGTGTGTCTTCCTGGGCGTATCCCGTAACAGCCTTCACCGCTGGTCGGAAACCGACCCGACCTTTCCGCGAAAAATCGTGCTCAGTAAGCGTTGTGTCGGCTACCGGGCGGATTCACTGCGCGCCTGGCTTGCCAGTAAGGAATCAGCATGAATGCCCGCACCGATCCGCGCCTGGCGCAAGCACTGTTGCTCGCCGAGATGGGCCGCGCAGTCGTGGCGCTGGAAGGCTTTTCGCGCGGCGCTTGCACATGCCGCAACGCCCGGTGCGCAACACCCGGCGCCCATCCAATCGCGGATGAGAAGCCGACTAACTACCTGCGGCATGTGCACTCGATTTGGACGCGCCGGCCGGATGCCAACGTCGGCCTGGCTCTCGGCACCGTGAGCGGTATCTTCGCCCTGCAGGTCGATGCGAAGGCTGGCGGTCATGAATCTGTGCTGCGCCTTGAGGAGGCGTATGGCGGTCTACCCGTGACGCTGACGGCCGCGCGTGACGGCAATGAGTGGCGCGTGTTCAAGCTGCCAAATGGCGTCACACTCAATGGCTCGCTCGGAAACGCCTTCCCTGGTCTGTCTATCCTGGGCGATGGCAAATGGATCGTCGTCGAGCCATCAATTGGCCCATCGGCTACGTCCTGGCTGGACTGC
>DATNCF010000558.1:0-11283 GCA_035571675.1 Burkholderiales bacterium
TGCGCCACGGCGACCGGCGGCCGATCACCGACATCTTCGTGCACACCCCGGAGATCCCACCGGCGTCTCAGTGGTGCCTGTTCCTTCGCAATCACGACGAGCTCACGCTCGAGATGGGGACCAGCAAGGAACGCGAGTTCATGTACCTGATGTACGCGGCCGACCCGCGCACGCGCATCAACCTGGGCATTCGCCGCCGCCTCGCGCCGCTGATGGAGAACGACGCCGACCGCATCAAGCTCATGAACAGCCTGCTCCTGTCCATGCCGGGCTCGCCCATTATCTACTACGGCGACGAGATCGGCATGGGCGACAACTTCTTCCTCGGCGACCGCAACGGCGTGCGCACGCCCATGCAGTGGAGCCCCGACCGCAACGCCGGGTTTTCGCGCGCCGACCCGCAGAGCCTGTACCTGCCGCCCATCATGGACGCCGTGTACGGCTACGGCGCGGTGAACGTGGAATCGCAGGCGCGCGACCCCTCGTCGCTGCTCAACTGGATGAAGCGCATGCTGGCCGTGCGCGGTGAAAGCCGCGCCTTCGGCCGCGGCACGCTGTCGTTCCTGAAGCCCGGCAATCGCAAAATCCTGGCCTATCTGCGCGAACTGGAGGGCGAAGCCATCCTGTGCGTGGCCAACCTGTCGCGCTCGGCCCAGGCCGTGGAATTGAACCTGGCGCGCTTCAAGGGCCGCGTGCCCGTGGAACTGCTCGGCCGCACACCCTTCCCGCCCATCGGCGAGCTGCCCTACATGCTCACCATACCCAAGCACGGCTTCTTCTGGTTCCGCCTGGCGTCGGACGCGCAGATGCCCGCCTGGCACGAGGAATTCCGTGTGACCGACGACCTGCCGGTGCTGGTGCTGTTCGACGGCTGGGCCAGCCTGTTCCGCGACCGCGTGGTGCCCTGGCGCATCGCCATGGCGGAAAAGACCCGCGTGCAGCTCGAGAGCGAGGCGCTGCCGCGCTTCATCGAGGCGCAGCGCTGGTATTCCGGCAAGGGTGCCGCGGTGGCGCGCGCCCACCTCGCCGACCACACGCTGTGGGAACACCGCACCGCTCCGCGCAGCGGGGAACGCCGGGCGGGGGACCACCAAACCGCGGCGGACCCCGCGGACACCTGGCTGCTGCAACTGCTCGAGCTGGACGGACCGGCGGACAAGCCCTGGTACTTCGTTCCCCTGGCGCTGGCCTGGGAAGAGCGCGACGAGGACCGGCTGCGCGGCCTGACCGCGGCGGCGGTGGCGCGCGTGCGCCAGCAGGCCAATGTGGGGCTGATGGGCGATGCCTGGTCGGACGAAGCCTTCTGCCGCTCGCTGGCCCAGGCCATGGGCACCGAAACCGAAATCGCCACGGCCCACGGCCGGCTGCGTTTCCGGCCCACCGCGGCCTACGCGCGCCTGGCAGGCCAGGGGCTGGGCTCCATCGCGGTGAGCCGCCAGAAGGCCCAGAGCAGCAACACCCTGGTGTCGCTGGGCGAGCGCCTGTTCCTCAAGGGCTACCGCCGCCTGCGTCCCGGCGTCAACCCGGAAGTGGAAATGGGCCTGTTCCTCACCGAGGTCGCGGGCTTCCCCAACGTGGCGCCCATCGCCGGCGCGCTCGAGTATGTCAACGCGGCCGGCGATGTGATGTCGCTCGCCACCCTGCAGGCCTACATTCCCAACCAGGGGGATGCCTGGGTGTACACCCAGAACTACCTGGAGCGCTATGCTGAAATGGCCTCCACGCAACCAGCCGCGGCACCGGCCGCGCCTGCGGAACTGGCCGACGCGCCGCACGCCGCCTATCTCGCGCTCATGCGCATCCTGGGACGGCGCACGGCGGAGCTGCACCGCGCCCTGGCCAGGACCACGGGCAATCCGGCCTTCGATCCGCAACCGCTGGCCGCGCCCGACCTCGCGGCCCAGCGCGAGCGCGTGACGGCCGAGGCGCGCCGCACCCTCGACCTGTTGCAATCGGCCCGGCCCATGCTGCCCGCGGCGGCCCAGGAGGACGCCGCACGCCTGCTGGACGCGCGCGATGCGCTGCTGGCTCGCATCGCGGCGTTCGCCGACGAAGCCGTGCCCTCGGGCCTGCGCACCCGCATCCACGGCGACTTCCACCTCGGCCAGGTGCTGATGACCACCGATGATTTCATCCTCATCGATTTCGAAGGCGAGCCTGGACGCAGCCTGGAGGAGCGCCGCGCGCGCCAGTCGCCGCTGCGCGACGTGGCCGGCATGCTGCGCTCGTTCAGCTATGCCGCGGGCAGCGTGCTGCTGCGCTACGCGGCCGAGCCGGCCAGGGTGTCGGCCATGACCGGCCCGCTGTCGCGCTGGGAAGCCCAGGTGCGCGAGGCCTTCCTCGAAGGCTATTCGGGCGCCGCCGGGGACGCAGGCTCCGTGACGGCGGAAACGCTGCGTGCCGGACAGGGCCTGCTCGGCCTGATGGAACTGGAAAAAGCGCTGTATGAACTCGCCTATGAACTGAAAAGCCGGCCCGACTGGGTGTGCATTCCCCTCGCCGGCGTACTGCAGTTCATCGCGCCCCGCAGCCCCGGCCACGACCCGGACCTGGGCGACATGGAAGCGGACGAAGCGGACGCGGCCTGGAATCCCGAACCGCCCGCGTCCCGCGCACCCTAGCCGGGAGCACCACAGCTCCAAGGAGCCATCATGCAAAACGCCGATATCCTCCTCGACCCGGCCCGGGCCTTCCTGGTGCAGGCGGCGGCCTACCTGCCGCGCATCGGACTGGCGCTGCTCATGCTCATCGTCGGCTGGGTTGCCGCGAAGCTGGTGCGCTTCACGGTCGAGAAGGGGCTGCGCGCCATCAACTTCGCCGTGCTCACCGAGCGCTCGGGCATGGACACCTTCCTGCAGCAGGGCGGCAGCAAGAGCGACACCACGCGGCTGTTCGGGCTGCTGGCGTTCTGGCTGGTGATGTTCGCCGCGCTGGTCATCGCCTTCAACAGCCTGGGCCTGGGCTACGCCACCGACCTGCTCGGCCGCCTGGTGCTGTTCGTGCCCAAGCTCATCCTGGCGCTGCTCATCCTCACCGTGGGCGCCTATTTCGCGCGCTTCGTGGCCCAGGCCGTGCTCTCGCATTGCCGCGCCCTGGACATTCCCGACGCCGACTTCCTGTCCATGCTGGCCCACTATGGCGTGATGGCCTTCGTCATCCTCATCGCGCTCGACCTCACCAGCGTCGGCGGCGACCTGGTTCGGGAGACCTTCCTCATCATCCTCACCGGCGTGGTGCTGGCCCTGGCATTGGCCTTCGGCCTGGGCGGCAAAGACTGGGCGGCCGGCCTGCTGGAACGGTGGTGGCCGAGCTACCGCAAGGAGGACGGCAGCCGCGCGCAGGGCAAGGTGAAGGAAATGAACGTGTTCGGCCGGCGCGAATAGAAAGCGCCTGCGGAAGGACCTCGATCACGCGGGAACGCAGTTCAGCCGGGACCCACCCGGCCAGGTGCGCCCCCCTGCACGGCCGAATCGGCGTCCAGGCGCACAATGCGGCTCGCCGGCAGCCGGCGCAGCACGCGCACCAGGAAGGCAAACGTATCGCGCTCGAATCCGCCGCGCTGTGCGCCGCTCCCCGCCAGCAGTTCCGGCACCTCGTGTGCGGCGCAGGCCGTGCCCAGGTAGCGCCAGTCGTCGACGACGTGCAGTTCTCCGCGCTCGCGAATGCCGATGGGCCCCTGGTACGGCCATGACTGCACCCGCAACGGCCGCAGCGCCAGCGCCACGCGGGTGAGATGGCGCAGGCGTTCGCGCTTGCCCAGACAAAGCGGCTTGGCAAGAGGCTCCTTCTTTGCCGCAGGCTCCTTCTTCATCGCCGACTCCTTGCGCGCGCCTCGCCGGCGCGCCGCCGCTTCACTGCCTATGGCACCGGCCATGGCATCGACCGTCGCGCCGGGCGTCCCACCACATCCCGGCGCATTGCTCCCCGCATACGCGGCACATCCCAAGCAACCCGACTCGCCATCCAGCCCCAGGAGCGCACTGCACAGGCCATTGCTCGTCGCCAGCCGACCCAGCGCATTGCGCGCCTTGCGCTCGGTTTCGAACAGTCCGTACAGTTCGGGCCGGTCGGCCGCGCCGGCTGAGCCACCTTCAGCGCGACCGGCCGCGCCGCCCGGCGCCCCCTCGAGCGGCGCCAGCTCCAGGCAAGGAACGCATTCCGGACGCATGCGCCAGGTGAAGAAGGCGCCGGCCCGCCGCTTGCGCGGCTGCAGCGCGTCCGACCACGCCCGAAGCCGGAACTGCGATCCCAGCGCGCCCCGCGTCACCCGCCAGCGCACGCCGCGCACCGCGTGCGCGGCGGCGAGCGCCTTGTCCGAAGCGCGGTCCAGCCGGAAATAATCGCGCACGCCCAGCCGCAGGTTGGCGGACTTGGCCATGTGCAGCACGGCCCCCTCGCCGTCCAGCAGCGCGAACACGCCGGGCGCCTCGGGCAGAGCGTCGATGAGGCCGGGGTCGAGCGCGGCCGGCAGCACCGGACCGGCCAGCAATTCTTCCACCGCCGCGTCCAGGCCGAAGGGATGCTCGGCGCGCAGCACCCGCCAGAACTGCTCCAGCAGGCGCGCGTCCGGCAGCGCACGGTGGCGCGCCTCGGCGTGCAATCCATGCCGCAGCATGATGGCGTCGAGATCGTGGCGCGGCTCGCGCGGATAGAGCCGGCGCGACAGCGCGGCCGAGCACACCACGCGGGTGTGAAAATCCAGTCCCGCGCGCATGAACTCGGCGCGCAGAAAATCGTGGTCGAAGCGTGCGTTGTGCGCGATGAACAGCCGCCCGGCCAGGCGCCTTGCCAGTTGCGCGGCGATGTCGGCGAAACGCGGCGCTGTCGCCAGCTCCCCCGCCGACACGCCGGCCAGCAGGCGCGAGCGCGCCGCGGCCACGCGCCCGGGATTGAGCAGCGAACGCCACTCCCGCACCCCACCCTCATCCACCGTCACCACGCCGATTTCGGTGATGCGGTCCGAGCGCGGCGCCAGTCCCGTGGTCTCGACGTCGACAAAGGCAAGCCGGTCCAGCGTGATCATGGCGGCATTATAGCAAATAAGCTGTCTTTTTATACAGTATGGCTTGAGCCGGCCATGGCGAGCGCGCCCGGCCGGGCGGGGCTATGCTGTGCGTGGCCCGCTCGCGGGCCATGACGAAGGTCCCGCAGGAAAACATGACACCAATGGAGGAGGTCGCATGAATCACGGGAACAGGCCGGCCCGCGCGCTGGCCACGCTGGGGTGCATCGTCGCGTTTGCAGGAGCCTGGAGCGCGGCGCATGCGCAGTCCAGGGAGCCGGTCAAGATCGGCATGCTGCTGTCGTTCTCCGGCGCCATTGCGGAGTCCGGCTTCGACGCCCGCATGGGCGCTTCCATCGCCGCCAGGGAAATCAACGCCGCCGGCGGTCTGTTGGGCCGCCAGATCGTGCTGGTCGAGGCCGATGACCAGAGCAACCCCACCAACACTGTCACGGAAGCCCGCCGGCTGGTGCAGCGCGAAAAAGTCGAGGCCGTGGTCGGACCGCTTGCGAGCCAGCTCGTGCTCGCCGCGCTGCCCATCACCACCGAGGCGAAGGTTCCGCACTTCACGGTGGCCGGGTCGCTGGCCATCACACCCCAGATCGGGCCCTATCATTTCAGCATCCTGCCGAGCGCGCTGTCGCAGGGCGGCAGCATGGTGGAGTATGTACGGGACGTGCTGAAAGCCAAAGAAGTGGCGCTGCTCACCGATGCCGGCGCGCAGGCCAAGTCGGCCGCCGAAGTCATCAAAACCGGCCTGGCGGAGGCGAAGATCAGGCTCACCGCAGCGGAGGAATACACCGCCGGCCAGACCAACGATGTCACGCCGCAGTTGCTCAACCTGAAGCGCGGCAACCCGCCGGTGCTGGTGCTGTTCGCGCAGTCGGGCGGCGACACCGGGCTCATCATCAAAACCCTGCGGGAACTGTCCTGGAGTCCGCGCATCGTCGGCAATTTTTCCGTGATCGCGGCGCCGCCGGTGGTGACCAAGATCGCCGGTGCCGACGCCTTCGACAACGTCGTCGGTTCCAATTACAAGGCCTTCGTGTACTGCGCAGGCGACGCCCCCGGTAGCTCCGCCTTCGCCAAACTCATCGAGAAGATCAGGGCCGACGCCCGCCCGCAGTCCAGCCCCACCACGGTGTCCTATATCTATGACGCCATGTACGCCCTCAAGGCGGCCGTCGAGGGCACCGGCTCCCTGGATGGCCCCAAGGTTGCGGCCTGGATGGAAGCCAACGCCCCCAAGGTGCGTGTCACCGCCGGGACGCTGAACGCCAGCAAGACCAATCACTTCCTGATCGGCGCCGACGCGCTGGGCATGACCGAGCACCCGGAACGCCTGCGGTCGGATGGATTGGCGAAACGGGCGGGGTGCTGACTAACTCATTGATCCACCGAAATTTACCCATATCCTTGTTTCGGATGGATAGAAAGAAAATAAAATATAGAACTACAAATATAAATCGACGAAGGGTAGCTCAGGGAGAAAGCCGGTAAATGTCGAATATACCGATAAATGATCATGACGCTCTGATTGAGCGTGTAACGGCCAGCGCCTTCGAGGGAAATAAAGAAATAGTTTTCTTAGTGGGAGCGCCTCTCTCGGCGGTGGCCTCAACAAAGACTGGAACTCTAGATGTCGATGGAATAATTCAACTAATTAGAGAGCAGTTCTCAAACAAGATCGGTAGTCTCTCTGAGTTCAACAAACAAGTCGCCAAGGGGACTCAGTATCGATATCAGGCCGCCTTTGACTATTTGCTCGCCAGGAGGGGACAGGATGTCGCCAACTCCATTATTCAACGTGCCGTTTTGCACGCCCACGCAGACCGAGATACCCTTATCTCGTCACTGGATCGAATGGTTGAGACCGACTATAAGCGGATTGAATCGGATCCTAAAGGTTGGACAATTCCCCCAGCAGTCCAAGGGCTAGCCACACTGGCCGTTCGCCACCCCACCATATTTGGAAGGCGAATTTTAACGTCCAATTTCGACCCACTAATCGAGATTGCAATACGCGCCTCTGGCGGGACTTTTTACCGCACAGTCCTCGCCGGAGACGGGAGTATTAACAACACCGAATCATCAGCCTGCAATATCGTTCACTTGCATGGGTATTGGTATGGTTCGGATACACTGCACACCCCACGCCAATTACTGCAGGACCGGCCCAATCTACGGTCGTCATTGAGCCAACTTCTCAGCAATTCGGTGGTTGTCGTACTTGCCTACGGCGGCTGGGATGATATTTTTATTAATGCCTTGGCTAGTGTCCTCGACGATGGAAATTCGTCTCCCGACATACTGTGGGCTTTCCACGAGAAGAAGACGGAGAAAATCCGCCAACAAAATCGACGCTTGCTGTCGAGACTGGCACCGGGCCTGGTCCGAGGTCGAGTGAATCTATATAGCGGCATCGACTGCCATCTATTCTTACCGATATTAACAAAGTCACTTGAGCGATCCAGCCAATCCGCTCAAGGCACGCCGGTTGCCATCTCAACCCCCGCAGACCCGGGAGGACCCGTCCCAATCCCCGTAACGATACGCCCCTCTGGACTGCCGGCCGACCTGGGGATGTCGGATAGTCCACCTCGCGTCGATGCATGGGTGGGCCGAGATATCGAATTCAAAGCCATCACTAATTCTACCCAACCAATAACGGTGATAAGCGGTATAGGAGGCCAGGGAAAATCGGCATTGGCCTCGATGTGCTTCGAGCACATTACGTCCAGCCACAAGATAGATTTCTGGGACTGGCGCGATTGCCGAGAAGAGGGCGACCGCTTAAATACTCAACTTTCCTCGATTATTGGTCGTCTAACAAATGGCGAAATATCTGCGACCGACCTTGAAGGTTTGGAGACTGAATCACTTATAGAAACATTGTTGAAAGTAGTTGGGAATAAGTTTTGTCTATTTGTGTTTGACAATATAGATCACTACATCGATCTAGAGAGTTTTCGTCCAATTTCCAGCATAAGATTACTCTTTCAAAAAGTTCTTTCCAGAAAGCACAATTCTCGATTTGTTTTTACATGTCGCCCTAACATAAAGTCGGACGACCCTGGAATTTTGCCCATCCCGCTAACGGAAGGCCTCTCCCACGGAGAAACTACCCTATTGTTTCAAAGGCGTGGTGTAAATATCGCTGACAACTCTACCCTTGTTTTAGAGGCTTGGAAGTTAACGAATGGCCATCCACTGTGGCTAAACCTGATTGCGGTCCAAGTGGCAAGTGGAAGAACTTCCCTACCACGCATCCTTGAAGGAATTAAGAGAGGACAGGGCGCGCTTCCCGAGAACACTCTCGATGAAATTTGGAAAACACTAAAAGAAAAACAGATCATCATTCTTAGGTTGATGGCGGAGATGGTTCGTCCAGAAACCGAGGATAGGATTTCCGAATATGTGCGCGTTCGTCACATCAATTATGCGCAATTCAGCAAGCACAAGGGGATTCTTATCGCGTTGAATTTGATTGTAGTTAAGCCAGTCCCCTCTCAACCGGATCGGCTAGAACTTCATCCACTCATTCGGCAATATATCCGAGCGAAATTTCCGCAGGCAGAGCAAGAGAAATACATCGCCACCATCCTTGTTGTAATCGACAGGATGATCGGGCAATTCATTTCCGTCCTTAAGGTGAACCGCGGGGCTTGGTCATTTGACATGATCGAACACTGGACGCAGAAGGCAGAGCTCAGTATAAAAAAGAGGGATTTTAAATCGGCAACTAAAACACTAAATGACATTGGCCCCCAACTCTTAATTTACGGACTCCCGGAAGTGCTCGTGAGAGTGTCGCGTCAACTTTTCGACGCGATCGATTGGGCCAAGGAATTTCAAGGCGGCAGTGGGCCAATTGATTCTGCTCTGAAACGGTATGTTGGATGCTTGACGCAACTTGGTGAACGTCAAGAAGTCGAAGCTCTTCTCAAAAAATACGAAGCCTCAATACCAGGGAAGGGCGCACAATTCGTTAACCTTTGCGATATGCGATGTTATTTTCATTGGTATTCTGAGGAATACCGAAAAGCAATCGATTGGGGTGAAGAGGGAGTCGCCCTCAAGGAATCAACAAGTGCTGATATTGCTTCCGACTGCGCACATAATCTAGCACTGGCGCAACGAGACTTTGGCGAGCTTGAAAAAGCTTTGAAATATTTCTCAAAAAATATCGAAGTCAGCGAAGCAATCAGCCCGGAAAATCTGGACTCAAAACAGCATGCTTCAGTTTACGGAAATATCGGCCGATGCTTGCAGCTTGGAGGTGAAATAGAGAACGCAATGGCCTGTCTAAAGAAATCTGCATATCTCCTAGAAGGACAATCACCTGAGCCTTTGCGAATCGTAAATCAAGGCTACGCCCGATCCTGGATCGGGGAAGGTTTTGTACAGAAAGGCTTGTTTAAAGAAGCGTACCTATTTATGAAAAGCGCCTCACACAAGTGGGAAATCGTCAGCCCGCCCAGGGCTAGTCGCCAACAGCAAAAAATTACCGAATTGTTAGCCAAATTTCAGGAATTACTTCAGCATTTAACAATCCTGGACGCTGAGGAAGTCGAACACGAATGTAGACGATGGATTTTCGGAAAAGCTATGCGGACATAACCAGTATTCATTTTTTCCATAACCCAAAAACACAAAACCCCGCGCTAGGCGGGGATTGTGTGAATGTCGCTGAAACGACTTCTAGGTTGCGGCATTTTCCTTGCGCTTCCCCCAAGCCCGATCGCTGCGCTTGGGGGATACGGATTCGTGCAAGGGAGACGCCGCGGTCGCGACACGGCACGGCGAGGCGTGCGCACCCGATGAGCAGCAAGCGTTCGCGTTCGAGCGCTGCCTGCAAACCATTCTGTTCATCGGTGAATCTCCCTGAGCTTCGATACCGGCGGCCTTGTGGATTCGGCCGCCTGTGCATCACGGGACGCATTGTAGCGATAGCGCTACAGAGTGCAAGCGAAACCCTACGGTTTTGGCTCGGCAAATGGATCATTTGCCCTAAGACAAATGGACCATGATCGCCTTAACCGCGCCCGCTTAAGTATCCCTTGGGCACCGTTGCTCAGCGTCGCCACGGGCCGACGCTCAAGATCAGGCGATTCCTACCCTGACGCCCGGCCTTGTCCGGTGTGCCGCATTTTTTTGCGGCGCCATACTGAAGCTTGAGTTCTCGCCAAGCAACCGCAGGTATCGCGTTGGTTCGCGCGGGTCGACCTGAGTTCGGCGAGAAACCGTCTTAAACAACCAGGACAAGGAGCTTCCCATGAACAGCAATCAAGTCAAAGGATCGATGAAGGACGTCGCCGGCAAGGCCCAGGAAAAATTCGGCAAGGCCGTGGGCAGCACCGACCATCAGGTGAAGGGTCTGGCAAAGCAGGGTGAAGGCAAAGTCCAGAAAAAGGTCGGCGATGTGCAGGAGGCGGTGAAGGACGCGCAGCACGACACCGAACGCGCCGAGCGCCACGAGCGCAACCACTAAGTTGATGTGCGAGGGCAAGGCGGCCGCAGCGCCGCCATGGCCCTCCTTATGGAGATTCATCATGGGCAGCACGCTTGATCCCGACAACTTGATTTCGCCGCCCCCTACGGTGCCCAAGGGCCACGACACCAACACCTTGGGGCCGAGCGACAGCTCCGACAGCGGCTCGGACGTGCGGGGCGCGCAGCCGGTCGGGCCCGACGCCGTGCCCCTCATGCGCGGCACCAATGAAGACGGCGCCAGCATGGGCGCCGGGCTGGACCTGGACGACAACAGCGACCGCAACGGCACCGGCGATCGCCCCGCGGCCGCCGAAACGGCCGATGTTGCCGACCGCGATATCGAAACCGACCGCGTGGTCAGCGCCGACAACGCCGGATTGGGCGGCGGCCTCGATCAGGCCGAGGAAGCGCAACTCGGCATGACCGACGAAGAACTGGCAGACGAAGCGATGAATCCGCTTGACGCGAACCCGCAAGCCCGGCCAGCGGCAAGAGGAGATGGTTCGGTCAAGCGCCCGAGGCACGCGGCCCGCCGCTAGCGCGGCGGGGAAGGGGCTGGCGCTCCGCGTTTTGCGCCGCGGGTTGTGCCGGCGGCGGAGCGGACTTGCCGCCGGCCTTCGCCACGGCGTTGCTTTCCGCCGGCTTCACTTCCTGCAGGACGCCGGCGCAATCGGTGCTCACGCCCGGTCCCGGTTCCAGCAGCGGCAGCAGCGCGGCCAGCGGATTGACGGCTGCCAGTGCGAGCGCTGCGCCGGCTTTGGCCATCAGCGGGCCCTTCTCCAGTTCAA
>DATNCF010000559.1:0-5452 GCA_035571675.1 Burkholderiales bacterium
CGTGCTGCTGGCCGAGCCCGGAACGGAGGCGCAAGCGGCCGAAGTGCCCTTCGCCGCCATGCGCATGTTCGCGCGCAAGTTCCAGCAGCTCACGGCGCCCGTCACCGCCAAGGGCGTGGAAGACACCGCCTTTTACATCTACAACCGGCTGGCGTCGCTCAACGAAGTGGGCGGCGACCCGGCGGTGTTCGGGGTGGGCGTGAACGCCTTTCACGGCGCCTCGGCCGACCGCGCCGCGCACTGGCCGCATGCCATGCTCGCCACCTCCACCCATGACAGCAAGCGCTCCGAGGACGTGCGCGCGCGCATCGACGTGCTGTCCGAAGTGCCGGCCGCGTGGCGCCTGCAACTGCGCCGCTGGGCGCGCATGAACCGCAGCCGCAGGCGCGAAGTGGACGGGCGCCCGGCCCCGTCGCGCAACGACGAGTACCTGCTGTACCAGACCCTGGTGGGCAGCTTTCCGCCCGAACTCATGGCGGCAGGCGCAGGAGCGGCCGCCATGGACGAAGGCGCCGCCGACAAGGGCGCGCTCGTCGAGGGCGCCGTGGCGGACTACCGCAACCGCATCCGCGACTACATGCTCAAGGCGGCGCGCGAAGCCAAGGTGAACACGAGCTGGATCAACCCCAACGAGGACTACGAGGCGGCGCTGGCGGCGTTCGTGGAGGAGGTGCTCACGCCCGCGGAGCGCAACCTGTTCCTCGACGACTTCCGCGACAGCCTTGCCCCGGTGGCCTGGGCGGGCCTGCTGAACAGCCTGTCGCTGATGCTGATCAAGTACACCTCGCCGGGGGTGCCCGATTGCTACCAGGGCAACGAGCTATGGGATTTTTCGCTGGTGGATCCGGACAACCGCCGGCCCGTGGACTACGCGCGCCGCGAGGCGGCGCTGCGGCAACTCACGGCCATGGCCCCGCAACGCGGCGACCCTGCGCAACTTCGCGTTCTATTGGATCGGATGCAGGACGGCCTGCCCAAGCTGCACGTCATCCGCTGCCTGCTGCAACTGCGCCGCTCGCGGCCCGCCCTGTTCGAGCATGGCGACTACACGCCGCTCAAGACCACGGGCGCGCGCGCGCAGCACGTGGTGGCCTACGCGCGCCGCGATGCCGGGCATGGATTGATCACCCTCGCCGGCCGGCTCTTCCTGCGCCTGGGGCTGAACAGCGGCGACCTGCCCTGCGGCGAGGCCGTGTGGCACGACACCCGCGTGGAATTGCCTTTGGTGCCCGACGGCAGCACACTGCGCAACGTGCTGAGCGGCGAAACGCTGGTGGTTGAGGACGGCGGGATTGCCGTGGCAGCCGCCTGGGCGCACTTTCCGGGGGCAGCCCTGGAATTCGGTCTGGCGGCGTAACCGCTTGATAATTAACACCCTGTATTTTGAACCGTAAGCTATTTGTCAGGTCGTATTTGGCATATACTGGCGCCGCGCCGGGAGGCTTGGAGGAAACTTCGGCGCACGGGCATAGTCCAAAGGCAGTGTTACCCCGTCGTTATCCATAGGATTAACCATTTAGGCCGCAAGGCCGGTGAGGGATACCATGCAACCTGAATTTCCGCGCGATCTGCAACCCGTCCGTTCCGATGCGAACGCTTTCGGCCGGACACCCGCTACGGCCGGCGAAGCGCTGCCGCTGCAGCAGCGCGTGCTGCGCAACACCTACCTGCTGCTCGCCATCAGCCTCATTCCCACGGCCATCGGCGCCGCCGTGGGGACCAGCATGGACTGGAGCTTCCTGCAAGCCAACCGCTTCGTGTCGGTTATCGTCTTGCTGGCGGTCTTCTACGGCCTGATTTTCGCCATCGAGCGCAACCGCAATAGCGGCTTGGGCGTGGGCCTGCTGCTGGGCTTCACGTTCCTGATGGGCGTATGGCTGGGGCCATTGCTGCAGCACGTCCTGCACCTGGGCAACGGCGGGCAACTCGTCATGATGGCGGCGGGCGGAACGGCGGTGGTGTTTTTCGCCATGGCCTCCATCGCCACGACCACCAAGCGCGACCTGAGCAAGCTCGGCCAATTCCTCGCGGTGGGGGGCATCGTGCTCATGCTGGCGGTGCTGGCCAGCCTGTTCTTCCAGAGCCCTGCGTTCATCCTGGCCATCCTGGCGGCGTTCATCCTGTTCTCGTCGCTGGTGATCCTGTGGCAGGTGCACGCCATCGTGCAGGGCGGCGAAACCAATTACATCTCGGCCACGCTGACCCTATACATCGCGCTGTACAACCTGTTCACCAGCCTGCTGCAAATCCTCGGCATCTTCGGCGGCAGCAATAGAAACTGACCCTTCGCCGTCCGTTCAAAGCCCGGCTCCGGCCGGGCTTTTTATTTGGGCGCGTGCATTTCACCGCCAGCGGGCGAGCGATGCCATACATAAATTGACGTAGAATCAGCGCGCTATGCGCGCAACTTCATCCTGCTCGACGCCCGCTGCCGCGCCGCGTTCCGCGCGGTCTTTCAGGCTACCGGCCGCGCGGGCGCGCGGTTTCACCATCGCGGAGCTCGCGGTGGTGCTGCTGGTGATCGGGTTGCTCATGTTCGCCCTGCTGCCGACCAGCGCCGTCATGCTGTCCAACTCGCGCCACGCCGCGACACAGCAGAAATTGAACAACATCGACGCGGCGCTGGTGAACTTCGTCATCGTCAACAAGCGCCTGCCTTGCCCTGCCGACGGATCGATCGCCATGACCGCGTCAGGCGCCGGAAGCGAAGGCGGCCGCACGAGCGGGGATTGCACAAACAACCAAGCCAACGGCGTTGTTCCATGGGTGGCCCTCGGCCTGAACGCCGGAGACGCCGTCGACGCCTGGAACAACCAGATCACGTATCGGGTCGCGTTCGGCCTCACCCGCGACCCCGTCGCAGGCCAGAACGCGGTGCTGGACATGAGCGCCTGCGATCCCGCGGGAACCGCGGCGGCGTCGGGCGGCACGGTGGGATCGATCAATGTGGGGACTTGCGCGACGACGTGCACCGGCACGTTCGCCGCCGCCAATTGCACCAGCCCGTCAAATTTTCTCGCCACCAAGGGCCTGGACGTGAAATCGGGCACGCCTGGCTCGACTCCCGCAGCCGCGACAACCATCATGAGTTACGCGGCAGGCACCGGCGCGGCCTACGTGCTCATCAGCCATGGCGACAACGGCTACGGCGCACGCAGTGCGTTCGGCGTGTATCAAACGCCCACCAGCGACTGGACGACGGCAGCGGGCGCGACTTTTGAGGATCCCAACTGGAACACCGGACACACGGTGACCAGCGCCGCGCCGCCCGCCTTCATGGACATGATTTTCTCGGACGCAAGCAGCGTTACCGCGCATTTCGACGACATTGTTGTGCGACCGCCCCTGTTCTCGGTCATATCCCGGGCTCAACTGGGACCACGGAGCCACTGATGCTGTCCGGCCCGTGGCGACGTGGCGGGTATGCAAGTCGGCAGCGCGGCCAGGCGCTGCTGGCCGTGGTGGTGCTGCTGGGGGTGCTGGTCTTCGGCTATTTCCTGTCGCAAGGCGCGCTGATCATCGCCTCGGCCAACCGCAAGTATGTCGGCGTGGAAGACCAGGAGACCCGCATCAAGCGCGCGCTGCTGCAGTTCGTGCAGATCAACTCGCGCCTGCCTTGCCCGGCTGATCCGTCGGTCGCGCTGGGCAACGCCACAGCGGGTTATCCCGACGCCAACAGCGTCTTCCCAGCGGTGACGAGCTGCACTTACCCCGGCGGCGTAGTGCCATGGAAGGCGCTCGGATTGTCCCTGGATGACGTCACCGATCCGTGGGGGCGGTTCATTTCCTACCGTGTCTACGATGGCAGCATCGGCCTCACCCAGGCGGGCGGCATGAACAAGGTCGACTGCGACTCCCTCAACAACAGCACCATCATCGACATCGCGAACAACAAGCGCACCGGCGTCACGATCAGCGAGACCGCCCGTTCTGCCTCCGGCCTGTGCAACCCGGACCACAACACGTTGGCCACGAGCTTCACCGCCGGAAAAGGCTTGACAGTTACCGATTTCGGCACGCAGCACACCGACGTCGCCTACGTGCTCATCAGTCACGGGCCGTCGGGCCTGGGGGGCTATGTTCCGGGCGGAGCGTCGCGCATGACCCTGCCCGGCACCACCGCCGCCGACTACAACAACACCCAGTCCCAGCAAGGCGCCGTGCTCACCTCCGGCGCCTATGTCGGGTTCATCAAGATGGCGGGCAGCCTGAGCACGGTGACTGCGGGAGGCGCGGACCATTACGACGACGTGGTCGATTACCTCAGGATCGACGATGTGGCGCGGCTGGCCAGCATGGACGCGCGCGACTGGCCAGAGAGCGCGGCCTCGGCGGCGCCGATTCCAGCCTTCAGCGCCGCCACTACCGCGGACATGACCAGCACCAGCTCGGCCACGGCGTTCCACGTCAGCATGACCACCACGGCCAATGCCGCCCAGCAGTTCCAGGCCACCGCGGCCAGCGACGGGACCGTCGACGGCGCCGTCAAGTTCGGCGCGGCCGCGGGCAACTATGCCTCCTGCCTGTGGGCGCCGCTGGCCGTCGACCTGTACAAGGCGCCGACCGCGACGGTGGCAGCCGCGTCGTGGAGCGCGAACGTCATCACCTTCACCACTTCCGCGGCTCACGGACTTGCCATGGGCAACACCGTCATCGTCACCGGCGCCAGCCCCAGTGGCTACAACGGCAGCTACACGCTGACCGGCGCCCCGACCTCGACCACCTTCACCGTGGCCAACACCATCAATCCCGGAACCTGGGTCTCGGGCGGCACGGTCAAGCTGTCTTCTACCTTGATCGCGGGCACGTCCTGGAGCGCCGGCGTGACCAGTTACGTGACCGGCACCGCCCACGGGCTGGCAGTGGGCGACACGGTGCAAATCACCAATGCGGTCTCGGACACGAGCAACGGCGGATCGACCGTGGACTACAACGGCACCTTCACGGTGGCCACTGTCGCCGATTCCACACATTTCACCGTGGCCGACTCCTCAACGCACGGTCTTTGGCGGAGCAGCGGGACAGTGGTCAAGGGATTTAGGCGCGCGCTGATGGCATCGGTGCAGGCGGCATTCAATTCCAGCAACTCGGGCGGCGGGCTGGTGCTGGGATTCCTGCCCACCAACGGCACCTACATCAACGCATCTTCCAGCAGCGCCATCGCGCTCAATCCGGTGAACAACATCGTCAGCGCATCGGCCTTGCTCGGTTTCGCCACGGTTACGCTGTCCGGTCCGCCGCCCTTCCAGACAGGCGCGGTGGTGACGATTGCCGGAGTGCCCGTCGCGTCGCTGTTGGGCATTCCGTTCAGCCTCAACGGTACCTGGACCGTCACCAATGTCAGCGGCAATACCTTCAAGGTCGGCGGGCTGCTATCCGGGCCGCTGGTGCTGTTCGGGGCGGGCGGCGCGGTGACCAGCAGCCTGTGCGGATCGGCCTCCTCTTCCCGTAT
>DATNCF010000560.1:0-14393 GCA_035571675.1 Burkholderiales bacterium
AATAGGCTCCTAATGCCCGCCATTGCCTACGAATATCCGGACGAAATCGCCGCCATTGCCGAAGGTGTGGCAGCTTTCATCAAGGCCGAAGTTATCCCGCGTCATCAGAAGAACGCCGCGCTATTCGAAGACCCGCGCAAGATATACGACGACAAAGGCGCCTACGTGCCCAAGGTGCTGGAACTCATCCGTGAGGTGCGTATGGCTTCGGCTCAGGCCGGCTACTACGCCATGAGCGCGCCCGAGTCCATCGGGGGAGGGGGACTGGGTTATCTCGCCTACTTCGTGGCCTGGGAGCAGGTGTTCCGCCTCTGCGGCTCGCACTACTGGCTGGGCCACTTCATGGTCAGCCACTGGGCCAAGGGCCCCAGTCCCGTGCTGGAGAAGATGACGCCGAAGATGAAGGAGATCGCGCTGCCCAAGCTGCTGTCGGGCGAGCACTCCACCTGCTTCGCCCTGTCCGAGCCGGGCGCCGGTTCCGATGCCGCCATGATCAAGACCCGTGCCGAGAAGGACGGCGACGGCTGGCGCCTGACCGGCAGCAAGATCTGGATCACCAACAGCCCCTACGCGCAGTACGCCGTGGTGTTCGCCGTGACCGATCCCGAGCTGGCCTCCAAACGCAAGGGGGGCATCAGCACCTTCCTCGTGCCCACCGACTCGCCCGGCTTCAAGATCGACCGCCTCATCAACATGTTCGGCCACGTCGGCACCGACGAGGCCATCTTGCAGTTCGACAATGTGCGCATCGAGCCTTACCAGCTCGTGGGCGAGCTGGGCAAGGGCTTCAAGACCAGCATGCTGGGTGTGGGCCTTGGCCGGGTGTACAACTCGGCGCGCGGCGTGGGCCTGGGCCGCTGGGCGCTGGAACAGGCCGTCGAATACACCAAGGTGCGCGAGTCCTTCGGCAAGAAGATTTCCGAATACCAGGGCGTGATGTTCCCGCTGGCCGAGTGCGCCATGCAGTTGCACGCCGCGCACCTCATGGCGCTGAACGTCACTCAGCTCCTCGACAAGGGCCACCAGGCCACCAAGGAGCTGTCCATGACCAAGGCGTACGCCGTGGAAGTGGGCAAGAACGCCGTGGACCGCGCCATGCAGACCCACGGCGCCATCGGCTTCACCAACGAAATGCATCTGGCCGAAGCATATATTTACCTGCGCAAGGTGAACATCGCCGATGGCAGCAATGAAATATTGAGGCATGTGATTTCAAAGCAGTTGCTGGCGGGTGACTTGGACTTATAAGAAAGATTCCTCCTACGCTTGTCCACGAGGCTTTCCGCTACGCGGAAAGGGTGGGGAACCTCGAGGGGCGGTATAGCGAAGTCGAGACCAAACCCTCCCTGCGAAGCAGGGAGCCTCGTACTAATGGATGAACTAAAGGAAAGAGGAAGCCCCGCCCGCCATGGAACTCCAGGAACTCAAGTTAGAGGTCAGCGACTACGTCGCCACCGTCACCATCGACCGCCCGCCGGTCAACCTGCTCAGCCCGCGCCTGCAGGAGGAGATGACCTACGTCTTCGACTCCTTCACCGACCGTGACGACGTGCGCGTGGCCATCCTCACCGGCGCCGGCCGCACGTTCTGCAGCGGTCTGGACCTGAAGGCGCGCGCCTCGCGCGTGCCCGAACCCGGCGAGGCGTGGGCGCAGCGCCGGAGCTGGCGCGAGTGCACTTATTCCATCCAGGAGTGCAAGAAGCCCGTCATCGCCGCCATCAACGGTCCGGCCCTGGGAGGGGGACTCGCCATGGTGGCCATGTGCGACATCCTGGTGGCCTCCACCGCCGCAGAGCTGGGCCTGCCCGAGATCAACGTGGGCCAGCTCGGCGGCGCGCGCCGCGCCATGATCCTGTTCGGCCACTCCAAGGTCCGGCGCATGATGTTCACCGGCTATCGCGTCAAGGCCGACGAGCTGCTGCGCCTGGGCATCGTGGAAAGCGTGGTGCCGCCCGAGCAGCTCACGGACACGGCGCGCGGCATCGCCAGGGAAATCGCCGCCAAGAGCCCGGTGGCCATCAAGCTCGCCAAACTGGCCGTCAACACCATCGAGGACAAGAGCGTGCGCGACGGCTACCGCTTCGAGCAGGACATGACGGCGGAGTTGAACAAGTACGAGGATTCGAAGGAAGCGATGCGGGCGTTCCTGGAGAAGCGGGCGCCGGATTTCAAGGGGCGGTAGCAGCGGATTTTCAATCCGTTGCTCGCTGTTCGAATCCAGCGCGGCCTACCAGAATTTCAACGACTTAGCGCTCAGGACGCGGCGGCGGAGTTGAGCAGCGGGCCGCCGAAACCCGGTTCGCGCCGCAGCGCCTCCCAGTTGGCCGGCAGGCGAATGCGCCGCGACGTGGGCGCGCCCATGATGTGCAGACCGGCGTACCAGCGCGACTGGTTGCGCCCGGGGTCGCCCGCCACCACCACGCCAATGCCCTCGCGGTTGAGCAACACCGGGATCAGCCGGTCCGGATCATCCGACAGCGCGAAGTCGGGGGACAGCAGGCCGCGCCGCACCAGGTCGTGATAATCCACCTCCACCTTGTCGACCAAATAGGCCTTGGCCCGCGCCGCGCCGACGCGGGCATTGCGATAAAGGTAATCGCGAAGGCCGGCCTTGGTCATGCCGTTCCTCGCCAGCACTTCGGCAATGGCCGGACTCAGCACCAGCAGGTGATGAAAGCCGCCCATGTAAATGCAGGGCGCGGTCCAGTCGCACAGGAAGCGCTGGGCCTTGTCGGCAATGACCGACAGATGCGGTTCGGCGGTGCTGCCCTCGGTGAAATTGATGGGCGCGACCCCGTGCATGCTGCGCACCTCGACCACGTTCTCGCCCTCGGCGAAGCCGCGCTCCATGGCATGGGTGGGCCAGGCGATGGCGCGCGCCGCGGCCTCGTCCTCGGCCAGCACGGCGTTGAACATGAGTCCGAAGGTGGCCTTGTCGCCCGTGCCCGGTGCCACGCGCAGCCCGGCCACGTTGCGCATGTACAGGCGCAGGAAGCGCCCCACGCTGCTGTTGGCCTGCCGCCCCACGCGCGTCACGCCCTGGCCGTGGTTGAAGTCCAGTTGCCCGATGATCGGGCCGTTCAACAGGATGATGGGTTCCCAGCCGGGCGTCGAGCCGCCGTGCTCGATGTGAAAACCAGGCTCGCAAATGGCCTCGACCACGGCGATGAGCACGGGCATGTATTCCGGCCGGCAGCCGGCCATGGCGCCGTTCACGGCCACGTTCCACACCGTGGCCTGGCGAGTCTCGGGCAGCAGCACCCCCAGCACCTCGGCCGGATCGCGGTCGGTGTAGCGCAGGAAGCGCTCCACGGCCGCCAGGGTGGGCGGCGTCACCGGCAGGCCGTCGCTCCACAATTCGCGCAGGCAGTGCTCCTGCACGGCCTCGTAGTCGCCCCTGAATACGATGTCGCGCGGCGCGGGCTCGGGCGGGCGCTCGATCGCTTCCATGGGCGCGGCGAAGCCGTCGATGATGCGCTCCACCAGCAGCGTGCGGATTTTGCGGTCGAAGTCCGCCGGCGACTCCGTGGGAATGACGCCTGGGTACTCGGCAATGGCCGAGGTGCGGATGCCCAGGCCGCGCGCGGCAGCTTGGGCGTGCGCCATGAAGGCCGTGGTCACGACGGAAACGCTGCGCACCCCGGCCTGCTCGGCCTTTAGCGACGCCCGCATCACGGCGGGCGTGCAACTGCCTCAGGCGCCGATGCCCGAGATTACCGCGTCCACGCCATTGGCGCGCAAGCGTTCCGCAAGCGCATCCAGCACGGCGTGCTCGTCCCGGCCATGGGTATTGCCGAACACCTCGTGGTCCACGAAGCGCAGGCCGGTGAAGCGCCGCGACAGTTCCTGCTTGACCACCGACCACAACTCGTCGCCGCGGAAAAACCAGTCCCACAGGAAGCCAATGGTCTTGCCGTTGAGGTCCGGCGCGCGCTCGCGTACCGGCAGTTCGGTGAACACGCTGCGGCCCGAGGGCCACACGATGGCGTAATGCGGTTCAGTCATGGCGCTTCCTTCCCATGGGATTCGCTATTTCATGATCGGTTTCACCTGCTCCATGAGCCTGGGCAAGCTGTCGATGGCCTCGCGCATTTGGGCCGTGGTCTCGGCGGGCGAGGTGGTGCGCGGCACCATGCCGAGCTTGGCGAATTCATCGCGGATGTGCGGCGTGGTCAGCGCCTTTTTCGCCGCCGCGTTGAGCGTGTCGACCACCGGCGCCGGGGTGGCCGGCGGCACCGCAATGACCTGGGTCAGCGCCACCGTGAAGCCTGGGTAGCCGGACTCGGCCACCGTGGGCAGGTCAGGGAACAGCGGGGAGCGCACCGCGCCCATGGAGGCGAGCGGCTTGATGCGCCCGGCGCGCACCTGCGGCGTGGCCGTGGCCACGGTGGAGAAGGCCACCTGCACCTCACCGCCCATCAAGGCCTGGATGGTCGGGCCGTCGCCCTTGTAGGGCACGTCGGTCATGCTCACGCCGGCCTTGCGCGCCAGCAGCGCGCCGAACAAATGGTAGACCCCATTGGTGCCGCCATGTCCGAAGTTGACCTGTCCGGGATGCGCTCGGGCGTAGTCGATAAGCTGCTGCAGAGTGTCCACCGGCAGGTCTTTGCTTACCGTCATCATGCTTTCCAAGGTGGCCATGAGCGACACGAAGGCCAACTGGCGTGTCGCCTCGATCACGACGGGATCGGCGCTCACGGGCACGATGGGGGAAATCGACGCGAACACCACGGTGGCGGTGTAGCCGTCGGGCGGCGACTTGGCGATGGCATTCATGGCGATGACGCCCGACGCGCCGGGACGGTTTTCCACGATCACCGGCTGATTCAGCGCCGGCCCGAGTTCGGCGGCCATGAGGCGGGTGGACACATCGGTCGAACCGCCAGCCGGGAAGCCGATGATGAAGGACACGGGCCGCGCCGGGTAGGCTTGGGCGAAGGCGGCGCAGGGCAGGGTTGCCCATGCGCCAAGCAGCAGGGCTGCGGCGCCGACGCGCGGCAGGATGGGGAACAGCTTCCGAGCAATGCCAGGCATGCTTCCTCCTCGTCTCGCCTCATGTCCGGCGCCACGATTGCTCGCGCGCCGGATCGGCTGTGGCCCTCTTTTAGCAAGTGGGCGCAGCCGTGTCAATCGGCAAAGGGCGGTGTCGCAAGTGTGCGGCGCATCAGATTACTTGCCCGGCCCGGGCGCGGCTTGGTTAGGCTCTGCCAGGCGTCGAGTGGGGCCGGATTAGGCTGGGCATGAGAGTAGCCGGAGCCAGCTACGCTCTCCTTGTGCTCTCTGCTCGCTCTTGGGCTCCTACCTGGGACTCGCTCGAGGGGCGCCGGAAATGATACAGAGGCGAGGTCCAGGCGACAGCCGGGAACTAATGGCGAATACAAAAATGCTATAACGAAAGCCGACCTTTTTGAAATATTGTGGTCTGGACGGCAACGAGCGCGCATTCCGAAGCCAGGGCGTCTTCGCCGGGCGCCAAACGCTAGTCCGCACATGGCACGCCGAGCCAAGGTTCAAGTGCGGGCGCTTGACCTACGGATCCGATTGTTGCCATAGGTTTGACCAACTCGCAGCGCCTATGCTTCAAGCCCAACCTACGAGGCAACGGTGGGAAATAAACGGATAAATCAATGGCCGAAATAATGGCTGAAGAGAAAAAAATGAATCCCTATGCCGGCCCTCTCCCCAAGGCAACCGTCGAAACGCAGCCGTATTGGGACGGCCTGCGCGGCCACAAGCTGCTGCTGCCCCGATGCCGTTCCTGTTCACGGCCCCACTTCTATCCCCGCTCTTTCTGCCCGCACTGCGGCGCGCGCGACCTGGAATGGTTTCAGGCCAGCGGAAAAGGCCGCCTGCACACCTTCGTGATCAACCACCGGCCGCCGCCCTACCTCAAGGACGGCCCCTACGTCATTGCGGTAGTGGAACTCGAAGAAGGGCCGCGCATGATGACGAACCTGGTCGATGCGCCCGCCGACCCCGGGAAGATTGCTTGCGATTCGCCGGTTGAAATCGTGTTCGACGCGGTGACGCCGGAAGTCACCCTTCCCAGGTTTCGCCTCGTGCAAGAGGCCTCCCGATGAAGCCCACCGATCTTCGCGGCAAGGTTGCCATTGTCGGCGCCAGCGAAGCCGACGAGATCGGCGTCGTTCCCGGCAAGCCGGCTGTCGCCCTGCAGGCGGAAGGCGTCCTCAACGCCCTGGCCGATGCCGGCCTGGACAAAAAGGACGTCGATGGGATTTTTGTCGCGGGGAACGGCTTTTCCCCGGCCGCGTCGTTGGGCGAGTACCTGGGGATCAGCCCGCGCTACGTTGACGGCACCAATGTCGGCGGCTGCTCGTTCATGGCGCTGGTGCAGCACGCCATGCTGGCGCTGCACGCCGGGGTGATCGACTGCGCGGTGGTTGCCCATGGCGAAAGCGGCCGCTCGCGCGTGGGCATGCCCATTCCGCCCGTCACCCCTGATTCGGTGCTCGGGCAGTTCGAGTCGCCCTTTGGCACCTTCGGCCCCACCACCACCTTTCCGCTGGCGGCGGTCAGGCACATGCACCGCTACGGAACCAGGAGGGAACAGTTTGCCGAGGTGGCCGTGGCCACGCGCAAGTGGGCGCGCCTGCATCCCAAGGCGTTTATGAAGGACCCATTGACCATCGACAACGTGATGAACGCCAGGCTGGTGTGCTGGCCCATGACATTGCCCATGTGCTGCCTGGTCACCGACGCGGGCGGAGGCCTGGTGCTGACGCGCGCCGATCGCGCGCGCCACCTGCGCAAGCCCCCGGTGTACATCCTGGGCGCCGGGCAGGCCACCGAGCATGCCATGGTCAGCATGATGGACGACATGACCAGCTCGGCCGCGGCCCGCGTGTCGGGGCGCGACGCCTTCGCCATGGCGGGGCTGGGGCCGTCGGACATGCAGGTGGCCGAACTCTACGACGCCTTTGCCTTCACCCCCATGTTCGCGCTCGAAGACCTGGGCTTCTGCAAGCCCGGCGAGTCGGGGGCCTTTGTTTCAGGGCAGCGCACGGCGCCGGGCGGTGCCTTTCCCATGAACACCAACGGCGGCGGGCTTTCTTACACGCATTCGGGCATGTACGGCATGTATCCCCTGATCGAACTCACGCGCCAATTGCGCGGCGAATGCGGTGAACGCCAGGTGTCCGGAGCACGGGTGGGCATCGCCCACGGCCCGGGGGGCATGTTCTCCGCCGCCGCGACCATCATCGCATCGGCCGAGTCTCCGTAGGCGGTAGCGCAAAATCCGAACGCCCGACCGGGACGGGCATGGCCGAAAGGCGGCGGGCTAGGTTTTCGACATTCGCGCCGGGCGGACGGCTGGAACGCGAAATCGCCGCTAAGATCGCTTAACGATAAGCGCGTCCACTGCGACGATTCTGCTTCCCGCGCAGATCAACGGATTCACATCCAGTTCCGACACAACGCCCTTCTGATCGGCGGCAAACTCCGACAGCCGGCAGATGACGTCCGCCAGCTTGTCCAGGTCCACCGGTTCCGAACCTCGGAAGCCCTTCAGCAGCGCCTTGCCCTTGAGCTTTTCAAGCATCTGCCGTGCTTGTGATTTACTTACCGGCGCCAGTTCTGTTGATGTATCGCGCAGCAGTTCCACCATGATGCCGCCCAGTCCTGTCACGATGAGCGGGCCGAACAGCGGGTCCATGCGAGCGCCTACCATGATTTCCACGCCGGTGGGCAGCATGGGCTGCACCAGCACGCCGCTGATGCGCGGGGGCGGGCTGACCTTCTTTGCATTCGCGAGCACGGCTTCGCAGGCGCTGCGGACTTCCGCCGCATTTTTTAAATTCAGGCGGATGACGCCGGCCTCGGTCTTGTGCGGCAGGTCGGGCGATTCCACTTTGAGGACGATGGGGTAGCCCACCTGGTCGGCCACCTTGGCGGCTTCTTCGGGCGTCTGCACCAGTTTCTCGGTCACCACCGGCACGGCGTAGGCGGCCAGCACTTCCTTGGATTCGCGCTCGGTGAGGGTGCGGTTGGGGGAGCGGCTGATGAGTTCCTTCGCGCTCTTGGCCGCATCGGCGGCGGCCACGCGCGCGGGGGCGCTCATCAGGCCGGGCTTGCCGTCCTTTTCCCAGCGCTGCCGCAACTCGTCGCGCCAGTGCCAGGCGGCCAATGCCGCGAAGCACCGGTCCATGGAGCGGAAGGTGGCCGTGGAGGGAATCATTTCGGCCGCTTTCAGGCCGGGGCTTTCCAGCCATTCGGCCGAACTCACATTGCAGATCACCTTGCCGTGTTTCTGCGCCAGTTCGTCCAACGCTTCCAGGCGCGCCTGGATGTCCCAGGGCAGGGGATGGGTGACGATGAGCGCGCCATAGGCGGGATCGGTGAGAAAAGCGTCCCCCGCGGCCGAGAGCATGGTGCGGTTGTTGGCGATGGCCGCGGTCACGTCGCAGGGATTGCGCGCCGCGCCGAAATCGGGAATGAGCTCGGACAATTTCTTGCGCACGGTCTCGCTGGGCTGCGGCAGGGGCACGCCGTGCGCCTCGGCCTTGTCGGCCGACATCACCGCCAGTCCGCCGGAAGACGTGGACACCGCCACGCCGCGCGCCTTGACCGGCATGCGGCCGGCGCGGGCGAAGAAGGACGCCGACTCGATCAGCGCCTCCAGCACGTCCACCTGCACCACGCCGGCGCGCTCGAATAGCGCCGAGTAGGCGGCGTTCGATCCGGCCAGCATGCCGGTGTGCGACATGGCGGCCTCGGCGCCCGATTGTCCCGTGGCGATCTTGTGCACCACCAGTGGCTTGTTGGCTTTCCAGGCCACCTCGGCCGCCTGCAGGAAGCGCATGGGTTCGGGCATGCCCTCGAACAGGCAGGCGATGGCGTCGCAGTCCGGGTCGTCGGCGAGGAAGCTGACGTAGTCGGCCACGTCCACGTCGCCCGAGTTGCCCGAGGTGAGCACGTGGCTGAAGGCCACGCCGCGCTGCGCCGCCAGCGACAGCGAAAAACCCACGCCGCCCGATTGGCTGATGAGGCCCACGCGGCGCGGCTTGGCGGGCAGGCCGTCGATGAAGCCGTAGGCGGCCGAGGCGGCGAAGGTGGCCGCGGCGCCGTTGAGGTAGTTCACCACGCCGATGCAGTTTGGCCCGATGATGGGCATGCCGGTGTCGCGGGCGATGTCGCCCAGGCGCTCCTGCACCTTGCTGAATTCCGCATCGCCGGTCTCGGAAAATCCCGAAGCAAAAATCACCACGCCGCCCACGCCGGCCTTGGCGCATTCCAGCACCGCGGCTTCCACGGCCTCGCGCGGCAGGCCGATGACCACGCAGTCGGGCGCCTGCGGCAGCGCGGCGATGGAGGGAAAGCACGGCCGCTCGCCGATCTTGTCGTACTTGGCGTTGATGAGGTGGATGCCGCCCTTGAAATGCCCGAGGTTGTTGAGGGCGCGCGCGCCGAAGGCCTTGGCGTTGGGCGAGATGCCGTAAATGCCGATGCTGGAAGGCGCCAGCACGCGCTTCAGCTGGGCGTGGCGATAAAGAGGTCGGCGGGAGGGCTGGTTCATGGCTTGTCCGGGGTGGTTGTTCGATACGATCGCGCGACCTGGCGCGAAACAAGACTGCCATTATGAATTAAACTTTGCGCGCATGGCCCCTCATCGATGCTTGCGCCCCCAATGGATTGGTCAATCGGGTTGGTCAATGCCCTGCTCACCCGGCCCGGTCAATCGCCGCGGGCTTCCATCAGTTGAAAGGAAGATGTCCCCTTGCCGCGGGCGGGCCCACCGACATGACACCAAGCGCCTGAATTTGCCGCTGCTGGAAGCCCCGCTGCATTAACATAGCCGGCGCCGGGCCGCGCACTTGCGTGACACCGCGGTTGCGCAACACATCACCCCGCCCGGATGGAGGAGATCATGAGCACCACGACGTCAGACGTTCCGCGCACCCTGCCCCGGCTGGTTGAGCGCGCCGCAAAGGTGTTCGGCACCAAGGAAGCCGTCACCGACGGGCAGACCCGCCTCAACTGGGTGCAGATCGAGGCGCTGCGCCGCCGCGCCGGCAAGGCGCTGATCAAGGCCGGCATCAAACCCGGCGACCGGGTGGCCGTGCAGGCGCCCAACATCCACGAGTACATCATCGCCACCATGGGCCTGCAATCCATCGGCGCCATATTCGTGCCGCTGAACACGCGCTTCAAGGGCGTGGAAAGCGCGGACATCCTCCGCCGCAGCAACGCGCGCATCCTGTTCACCATCGTGGGGTTCCTCGGCGCCGACTATCCGGCCATGCTCAAGGGCGAGAGCGTGCCCGAACTGGAGCGCATTGTGCTGATCCGCGGCGAGTCGCCCGGCCTGACCTCCTGGGAGGCGTTCCTCGCCGAGGGTGACAGCGTGTCCGATGCCGAGTTCGACGCGCGCGCCGCGGCGGTGCAGCCCGGCGACGTGGCCGACCTCATGTTCACCTCGGGCACCACGGGCAAGCCCAAGGGCGCGCTGCTCACCCACCAGCAGAACAGCCAGGGTTACGAGAGCTTCTCCGGCATCTACGGCTTGTCGCGCGAAGACGTCATGCTGGTCGTTCCGCCGTTTTTCCATTCCTTCGGCTACAAGGCAGGCTGGGTGGCCTGCACCATTTTCGGCGCGCGCATCGTTCCCGTGATCACTTTCGACGTGGACGAGGTGCTGCCGCTCATCGAGCGCGAGCGCGTCAGCGTCATCCCGGGGCCGCCCACGGTGTTCCACTCCATCCTCGCGCATCCGCGCCGCAAGGAATTCGACCTCTCGTGCCTGCGCCTCGCCATGACCGGCGCCGCAACGGTGCCGGTGGAACTGGTGCGCCGCATGTATTCCGAACTGGGCTTCAAGGTGGTGACCCTGGCCTACGGCCTCACCGAAAACACCGCCATCGTCAGCCTGACGCGGCCAACCGACGACGTGGTCAAGACCGCCACCACCGTGGGCAAGCCCCTGCCGGGCACCAAGGTGGAATGCGTGGACCCCGAGGGCAATCCCGTGCCCCAGGGCAAGGAGGGCGAGATCGTCATCAGCGGCTACCTGGTGATGAAGGGCTACTTCAACGACCCGGAGGCGACCGCCGCCGCCATCGACAAGCAGGGGCGCCTGCACACCGGCGACGTGGGCCGCTACGATGAGGACGGCTACCTGTGCATCACCGACCGGCTGAAGGACATGTACATCGTCGGCGGCTTCAACTGCTACCCAGCCGAGATCGAGAACATCCTGACGCAGATGCCGGGCGTGGCGCAGGCGGCCGTGATCGGTATTGAGGACGAGCGCATGGGCGAGGTGGGCAAGGCCTTCATCATCCGCAAGGCCGGCTCGAACATCTCCGAACAGGACGTGATCGACTGGTCGCGGGAGCACATGGCCAACTTCAAGGTGCCGCGCAAGGTGGAATTCGTGGAGACCTATCCGCTCAACGCCACCGGCAAGGTGCAGAAGTCCGAACTGCGCTCGAAAGAGAAGACCAAGGCGGGAAAGTAAAGCCGGCCCTGGAGAGCGCGGATCAGGAGAAGACCATGGCGCGTCCGCCCAAGGTGCTGTACACCTTCCACCCCACGGCGGCGGTGCGCAGCTACGAGGCCACCATCGACTGGTTTGCCCGCTTCACGGGCTGCACCATCATGGAGTTCAGCAACGCGGCGCCGCCGGTGGCGCGCAGCGGCGGCTGCAACTGGCTGGTGGACAACCAGATCGAGCTGGCCGAGCCCAACGCGCCGGACACGCCCACGCAGAAATTCCTCGACCGCTTCGGGCCGGGCTACCTCAACCTCGCGTTGATGGTGGATGACCTTGCCGTGGCCGATGAATGGTTCACGGCCCACGGCGCCAAGCCCACGCTGCCGCCCGCCACGCGCTTCACCTTCACACGGCCGGCCGAGACCTGCGGTCTGCAGTTCGAGTGGGCCGACTTCGACGACCTGTCCTGGGACCCGCGCCACAACGGGCGATATCCCGCGAAAGGTTCACCGCTCATTGACGTGGCGCGCACCGCGGCCTGGGGCGCGCTGGTGGCCGAGCCGCGCGAGGCCGTGGCGCGGCTGCGCGAGCTTTCGCCAATGCCCATTGCGTTCGAGCGCTACGATGCGCCGTCCGGCGAACCCGCGGCGGGGTTGTCGGTGGGCGACTGCGTGCTGGCGCTGTACAAGGTGCCGGCCACGCCCGATGACGAGGCGCGGCTGTGGGGCACGCGCGTGGCCAGGCCGCGCTTCCACCTCATGACCTTCCGCGTGCGCGACCTCGCCGCGGCGCGGGCGGCATTCGCCCGCGAGAAAGTGCGCATCCTGCGCGAGGACGCAGCGAACGGCCTGTTCGTCACCCATCCCGAGGACACGCAGGGCCTGTGCATGGCGTGGACCGACCGCGACTATGCCGGGGATCCACGCGGCCCGCTTTGATCTGTAGGAAGTCGACCAAGCATGGGTCCGTCAGGCCTGCAGCGCGGCCACGGCCTCGCGCGCCAGCGCCAGCGAGGACGTGAGCCCGGGCGACTCGATGCCGTACAGGTTCAACAGTCCCGGCACGCCATGCACCGCCGGTCCCTGGATGACGAAATCGGCGTCGCGCCCGGGCGGGAGGATCTTGGGCCGCACGCCGGCGTAGGCGGGCGTGAGCGCGCCGTCGGCGAGGCTTGGCCAGTACCGGCGTATGGCGGCATAGAAGCGTTGGCTGCGGCCGGGGTCGACGGTGTAGTCCACGGCGTCTTCACCGTGAATGTCCAGCCATTCCACGTCGGGACCGAACTTGGCCTGCCCGCCCAGGTCGAGGGTGAGGTGCACGCCCAGGCCGCCGGGCTCGGGCACGGGGTAGATGAGGCGCGAAAAGGGCGCACGGCCGGCGAGGCTGTAGTAATTGCCCTTGGCGAAGTAGGGCGTGGGGATGTGCGCCGGGTCGAGGCCGCGGATCAGCCGCGCCACGGACGGCGCCGACAGTCCGGCTGCGTTCACCACGATCCGTGCGGCGAGGGACATGCGTTCCTCGCCTGAGTCCCCCGCGGCCACGTCCAGCCGCATGCCGTCAGACAACACTTCGGCGTCGACCATCCGGCTCTTGAGCGCCAGCGACGCGCCCGACGCTTCCGCCTCGCCCAGCAGCGACTGCATGTAGGCGTGGCTGTCGACAATGCCGGTCGAAGGGGAGAGCAGCGCCGCCTCGCATGAGAGGACAGGCTCCAGGGCCAGCGCCTCGGCGCGCGTCAACAGGCGCAGGTCGCCGGCTCCGTTGGCCGCCGCCTTTTCACGGATGGCCTCGAGTTCCTGAACCTGCGAGCGGGCAGTCGCCACGATAAGCTTGCCGCAGCGCTTGTGGGGCACATTGTGCGATTCACAATATTGATACAGGAGATGGCGGCCCGCCACGCACAGCCGAGCCTTGGCCGAGCCGGCGGGATAGTAGATGCCGGCGTGGATGACTTCGCTGTTGCGGGCGCTGGTGATGGAGCCGACGAGGTTTTCGCGCTCGATGATGACCACTTCCCGCCCGGCCAGCGCCAGCTCGCGCGCAATGGCAAGGCCTATGACACCCGCACCGATCACAACGCAGTCAACCGAGTCCATCGACACCCACGTCTTTCCGTTTTCCTTCCCCTCCCACGAAGGGCGGTTTTACTCCCTTCCCCTGGGGGGAAGGGCCGGGGATGGGGCGGCACATTGGAGCCCAACAAGGCACCGCGCCAACAAGGTAGCATACAGGCCACAACCGTAGTATTGCCCGAGGAACCCACCATGTTCGAACAGTCGAAAAAATCGCTGCAACTCCAGGAGCGTCTCCAATCCTTCATGGAGAAATACGTCTACCCCAACGAGGAGACCTACCACCACCAGCTCGCCTCGGCCAAGGACCGGTGGCAGCCGGTGCCCATCGTGGAGGAACTGAAACAGGAGGCCAAAAAGGCCGGTTTGTGGAATCTCTTCCTGCCTGAGTCAAAAAGAGGCGCCGGCCTGACCAACCTGGAATATGCCCCGCTGTGCGAAATCATGGGCCGCGTGCACTGGTCTCCCGAGGTGTTCAACTGCTCGGCGCCCGACACCGGCAACATGGAGACGCTGGAGCGCTACGCCACCGAGGAGCAGAAAAAGCGCTGGCTGGAGCCGCTGCTGGCGGGCGAGATCCGTTCCTGTTTCGCCATGACCGAGCCCGACGTGGCCTCCTCCGACGCCACCAACATCCACTCCCGCATCACCCCGGACGGCGACCACTATGTGATCAACGGCCGCAAGTGGTGGTCTTCGGGCATGGGCGACCCGCGCTGCAAGGTCATCATCCTGATGGGCCGCACCGATTTCGAGGGCGAGGACCGCCACCGCCAGCAGTCCATGATCCTGGTGCCGCGCGACACCCCGGGCATCAAGGTGGAGCGCATGTTGCCGGTGTTCGGCTACGACGACGCGCCGCACGGCCA
>DATNCF010000561.1:0-2517 GCA_035571675.1 Burkholderiales bacterium
CACCAAGCGGCTGGAGATCATCAAGGACGTGCCGGCCGGCAAATGCATTTACTGGTTCGAGCGCACCGACATGGTCAAGGCCTTCGAGGTGCTGGGCGATGTGGTCGCCCTGCGCGGCAATCTGTCGCCTTCGCTGATGACGACCGGCCAACCGCATGAAGTGGACGCAGCCGTGAAGCACCTGGCCGACAATGTCTTCCACAAAGGCGGCAAGCTGATCCTGGACTGCGCCTTCGGCATTCCCGATGAGACGCCCGTGGCGAACGTGCGGGCGATGTTCGACGCGGCCCGCAAGTACGCCGGCTGAGAAATTCACGATGGCGGTGGCAAGCGGCTTCGACATCCTGCGCCACGCGCAGACGGCGCCGCTCAGCGGGCGGCCTTCGCCTGCGCGCACGCGCTTGCGCGCCGAGGCCCTTGCGATGGCACGCAATGACGCGCTGGTCCACGCTGCCTACAGCTACCGCATCGTGCCCCTGGACGTGCCAGCCGCGCCAGTCCTGCAGGCGGGCGGCGAATCGCTGGAGGCGCCCTGGCTGTTGCCGGCCAGCGGCCAGCTCACGGCGCTCGCCTGCGGCGCGTGCACCCTGGGCCCACGTTTCGAGCGGCGCGTGAGCGAGTTGTTCGCGCAGCGCCGCATCTCGCTCGCAATGGCGCTGGACGAACTGGGCAACGAGTTGCTGTTCGACATCTCGCGCCGCGCCCAGGATCGCATGCAGGTGGAGGTCAGCCGCGGCGGCCTGACCATGAGCGGCGAGTTGCGCGCCGGCGATCCCGGTCTGGCGCTTCAGGCGCAGGGGGCCGTCCTGCGTCTCGCCGGCGCCGACGGCATCGGCATCAGCCTGAGCGAAGGCTTCGTCATGCACCCGCTGAAATCGACCTCGATGGTTCTCGGCGTGGGCGTCGACCTGCCCGCCAGCTCCTGGTCGCGCTGCGATACGTGCAACTCGCGCGAGAAGTGCGGTGTGCGCGCGCGGGCGCTTGCCGCGGCCGCCGCGGCTTGACCCCTGGCCCTCAGCCGTTCCAGGGAAGCTCACGCACCATGACCCAGAACACACGCGCTGCCGCCGTCCCGCCGGGACACAGGGTTCGATTTGCGCACCTGGATCGCGTCATCACCGCGCAGGCCGGCGACACCTTGTTCCAAAGCGCGCGCCGCAACGGGGTGCGGATTGTGGGCGCCTGTGGTGGACGCGGCACCTGCGGCACCTGCTCGGTCCATGTGGTCGATGGCCAGGTCGAGCACAGCCCGCACACTGCTCCCAATGGCGAGTCCGGACCGACGCGTGCCGGTCGCAGCAAATGGCAACGCGCCTGCCAGCTGCACGCCTTGTCGGACTGCACGGTCGAAGTCGCGCCGCGCTCGTTGGCGGCGGTGGTGCGCGCCGACGTGGCGGGTAGCGCCAGCGGCGAGCCGCTGCCGCTGGACCCGCTGGTACGGAGTGTGGAATTGAGCCTGGCTCCCGCCAGCCTGGCCGATCCCGGCAGCGATGTCGAACGGTTGCGGCGCGCCCTGCCCGGCTGCGACCTGCGCCTGGACCTGGCCGCGCTGCGGCAGCTGCCCGCCGTGCTGCGCGCCGGTTCCTGGTCGCTCAGCGCGCGGCTGCGCCGCGATGAGTTGATCGGCGTCGCCGCGACCGACAGCCCAAGCCTGGGTCTGGCAGTCGACCTGGGCACCACCAATGTGGCCGCCTTCCTGGTCGATCTGAAAAGCGGGCAACGCCTGGCCAGCCTCGCCATCGAGAACCCGCAGGTCGCCTGGGGCGCAGACGTGATCAGCAGGGTCAATCACGCCGTGACGCCGGGTGGCGGCGACGAACTGCGCAATGCCGCGATCACGGCTCTGAATGCGCTGGCCCACGACCTGTGCCAGGCGGTCGCCGCCGCGCCTGCCGATATCGTCGACGTGGTGGTTTGCGGCAACACGGCCATGCAGCATTTGCTGCTTGGGCTGCCGGTGTTCCAGCTCGGCCGCGCGCCATTTGTCGCAGCCGTGAGCCAGGGCATGGATGTGAAGGCCCGCGAGCTCGGCCTGGCGGCCTGCCCGGGTGCGTATGTCCATATCGCGCCCAACGTCGGCGGCTTCGTCGGAGGCGACCATGTCACCGCGCTGTTGGCGACGCAAGATCTCTGGGCCGGCGCCAAGACCAGCCTGGTCATGGACATCGGGACCAACACCGAGATCTCCCTCATTCACCAGGAGCGGATCTTGAGCGCCTCCTGCCCCTCGGGCCCGGCGCTGGAGGGCGGCCACATTTCTTGCGGCATGCGCGCGGCTGAAGGCGCGATCGAACGCGTTGGCCTGGCGGCAGACGGCTCGCTCACGATCAAGGTGATCGGCAAGAAGACCCCCGTCGGCTTGTGCGGCTCCGGCGTACTGGACGTGATGGCCACGATGCATCGCGCCGGCATGGTCGACGGTCGCGGTCGCCTGAGCACGCGCCATCCGCTTGCCCTCGCGCTCGGTCACCAGCGGGTGGCGCGTGCTCAGGCGACACCCGCTGGACCGAGCGCGAG
>DATNCF010000562.1:0-4443 GCA_035571675.1 Burkholderiales bacterium
AGGTGACCTATCACGGCGTGGTCGCGGGTATGTCGGGCGGCACCGGTTCGACGTTTGCCGCCATCCCGGCGCAGAACGCCACCGGCAACTGGATCAAGGTGGTGCAGCGCGTGCCGGTGCGCATCGCTCTCGACCCCGCCGAACTGGCCAAGTACCCGCTCCAGCTCGGCCTGTCCATGGAAGCCGAAGTGGACACGCACAGCCGCGACGGGGAGCGGCTGCCGCGCGTGTCGCGCCCTGCGGCGGACACCCAGCCCGGCAACCAGTCGCAAGGCGACTCGGCGCTGATGGCCCAGGCCGCGCAGCGCGTGGCCGCCATCATCAAGGCCAACCGCTGATGGCGCGGTCCCGCCCGGTGCCGGGCGGCCGCCATCAAGGGTTGTCCGGCGTGGGACGGCGGGCATGAGCGCCGTCCCGGCCGAGCGCCCCGAGCCGGCGCACCACTACCCCGCCGCGGGCCGCGGCATGTTGACCGTGGTGCTGGCCATGGCCAACTTCATGCAGGTGCTGGACCTCACGGTGGCCAATGTCTCGCTGCCGGCCATCACCAGCGACCTGGGCGCGGCGCCCAGCCAGGGCGCCTGGATCATCACCTCCTACGCAGTGGCCAATGCCGTGGGCGTGCCGCTCACCGGCTGGCTGGCGGACCGCTTCGGGCAGGTGCGCATGTTCGTCTTCGCCACGCTGCTGTTCGGCATCGCCTCGCTGCTGTGCGGCCTGGCCTGGACCATGCCGCTGCTCATCGCCTGCCGCGTGCTGCAGGGCGTGGGCGCCGGTTTCATGGTGCCGCTGTCGCAGGCGCTGATGATGCGCAACTATCCGCCCGACCGGCAGGGCGTGGCGCTCACCATCTGGAGCATGACCACGGTGATCGCGCCCATCGTCGGTCCTCTCTTGGGCGGCTGGATCACGGACAACGTGCACTGGTCGTGGATTTTCCTGATCAACGTGCCGGTGGCCGGCATCTGCGCCTTCGGGGTATGGGAGCTGCTCAAGGACCGCGACACTCCCATTCGCAAGCTGCCGCTGGACCGGGTGGGCGTGGTGCTGCTGGTGGTGTGGGTGGGCTCGCTGCAGCTCATGCTGGACAAGGGCAACGAACTGGACTGGTTCGGGTCGCCCTTCATCACCGGCCTCGCCGTGACGGTGGCGCTGGGCTTCGCGCTGTTCCTGGTGTGGGAACTCACCGAAAAGCATCCGGTGGTGGACCTGCGGCTGTTCGGCCAGCGCAACTTCACCCTGGCGGTGTTTGCCATGTCCACCATGTTCATGTCCTTCATGGCCACGAATCTCATCACCACCCTGTGGCTGCAGACCCAGCTCGGGTACACCGCCGAGGCCGCCGGCCGCGTGGCCGCCTATGGCGGCGTGATGACGCTGATCGTTTCGCCCCTGCTCGGCCGCCACATCCAGAAATTCGACCCGCGCGTGCTGGGCAGCTTCGGCCTGCTGTGCATGGCCGCGGGTTCGCTATACCGCTCCCAAATGCACAGCGGCGTCGACTCGGACACGCTCATCATCCCGCAGCTCGTGATGGGCTTCGCAGGCGCGTTCATTTTCGTGCCCATCATCGGCCTCGCCATGGGCAAGATGCAGCCGCAGCGCCTGGCCGCGGCCGCGTCCATGCAGAACTTCATGCGCACCATGTTCGGCAGCTTCGGCACCTCGCTGGCCGTGGCCATCTGGTCGCGCCGCGAGGCCCTGCACCACAGCCAGTTGGCCCAGCACGCCAGCACCTTCGCCCCGGCGGGAAGCCAGTTCGCCGACACCATGCATGCGCTGGGGCTGCCGCCCGAGCAGGGCTGGTCGCTGTTCGACCGCATGCTGACCGTGCAGACCTACACCATGGCGGCCAACGACATCTCGCTGGTGGCGACGGCGCTGCAAGTCGCCTGCGCGCTGATGCTGTGGGGCGCGCGTCCGCCCTTCCGCCGCGCGGCCGTCCCGGTGGCGCTGGACTGAATGCCCCGCAGCGCGCCCACGGTTTTGCCCAGGCTCGCGGTGGTCCGACGCGCTTCAGCCCGGGCGTAGTTCCCAGGACATGGCCACCAGCCTGTACCGCCTCTCGCAGCCGACCACCGCGCCGCTGCTGGTCATCGTGGTGCTGGCCCTGGCCAATTTCATGCAGGTGCTGGACCAGTCCATCGCCAACGTGTCCATTCCCGCCATCACCGGCGACCTGGGCACGGCGCCCAGCCAGGGCGCGTGGATCATCACTTCGTACTCGATTTCCAACGCCATCATGGTGCCGCTCACCGGCTGGATCGCCGAGCGCTGGGGACAGGTGCGGGTGTTCGCGCTGGCCACGGCGCTGTTCACCCTGACTTCGCTGGTCTGCGGCATCGCCTGGAGCCTGCCCAGCCTGATCGTGTTCCGGGTCATGCAGGGCGCGGCCGGCGGCATCATGATCCCGCTGGCGCAGGCGCTGCTCATGGGCTCGGCGCCCGCCGGCAAGCGCGGCATGGCGCTGGCGCTGTGGAGCATGACCACGGTGATCGCCCCCATCGCCGGCCCGCTGCTGGGCGGCTGGATCACCGACAACTTCCACTGGTCGTGGATATTCCTGATCAACGTGCCGGTGGGCCTCATCGCCGCCGCGGCGGTGTGGCAGCTCTTGCGCCATCGCGAGACCGAACTGCGCCGCCGGCCGCTCGACCGCGTGGGCGTGCTGCTGCTCGTGGTGTGGGTGGGCCTGCTGCAGGTGGTGCTGGACAAGGGCCACGAGCTGGACTGGTTCGAGTCGCCCTTCATCACGGCGCTGGCCGTGATCATCGTGGTCGCCTTCGCGCTGTTCATGGTGTGGGAACTCACCGAGCGGCACCCCATCGTCGACCTCACGCTGCTGACCCGGCGCAATTTCGTCATCGGCGTGCTGGCGCTCAGCCTGTCATTCTGCGCCTTTCGCGCCGGCGCCATCATCCTGCCGCTGTGGCTGCAGACCCAGGTGGGCTACACCGCCCTGTGGGCGGGCTACGTGCTGGCTCCGTCGGGCATCATGGCGCTGCTCTTGGGTCCGCTGGCCGGCCGCAACATCGAGCGCGCGCCGCGCCTGCTGGCGAGCGGCGCCATCGCCATCCACGTGGCGTGCATGGCGTGGCGGGCGCAGTTCACCGACAGCGCGGACTTTTACACCTTTGCCTTGCCGAACTTCGTGCAGGGCATCGCGATGGCGTTTTTCTTCGCGCCGCTGGTGAGCATCAGCCTGGGTGGCATAGAACCCGGACGATTGGCCGCGGCGGCGGGCCTGCAGAATTTCATACGCAATCTTTTGGGAAGCTTCGGAACTTCGCTCTCCATCACGTTCTGGGAAAGGCGCGAAGCGCTGCACAGAACCCAATTGGCCGAGCGGGTGACCGATTCGGCGTGGGCAAGCGGAGACTACGTGGCGCGCCTTGGCGGGGTGGGTGTTCCCGCCGATCAGGCGCACGGCTTCATGGACAAGGTGCTGACGCAGCAGGCCTACACGCTGGCGAGCAATGACATTTACTGGGTGACGAGTTCAATCATGTTTTCCATCATCGTGCTGGTCTGGTTCGCCCGGCCGCCGTTCGGGCGCGCGGCGGCGCCTTCGGCGGAACCCGAATAAGCCCATTGAACCAGCTGTTCACGTAGTCCCTCACCCTGACCCTCTCCCAATGGGAGATGAGCGCGGCTCGGCTCCGATCATCCATCCCGCGGCATGGGCGTTGACCGCGAAGAGTAAAATAGCCACCTTCCCTCCTGCACCAGAGCCAGCGAAAGATGCGTGAACCATCTCCCCAGGTCATCCACCTCAAGGATTACACACCCCCCGCTTTTCTGATCCCCGAGACCGAGCTGTTCATCGAGATCTTTTCGGATCACGCGCGCGTGCGGGCCAAGCTCAAGGTGGAGCGCAATCCGGCCTCGCAAAATCCTCATGCACCTCTGGAGCTCGACGGCGACGAGCTGCAACTCGAGTCCGTCTCGGTCGATGGCCGCATGCTCGCGGCCGGCGAGTTCGAGCACGACGACAGGCGCCTCGCCATCGCCGGGCTGCCCGAGCGCTTCACGCTGGAAACCAGCGTGCGCATCACGCCGCAGACCAACACCCATTTCATGGGACTGTACGCTTCCAGGGCCGGCTACTTCACCCAGTGCGAGGCGCAGGGCTTCCGCCGCATCACCTGGTTCATGGACCGGCCGGACGTGATGTCGCGCTACACCGTGACCATCACCGCCGACAAGGAAGCCTGCCCCATCCTGCTCTCCAATGGAAACTTGGACGCATCCGGTGATTCGGACAACGGCCGCCACTGGGCGCGCTGGGTGGACCCGTTCCGCAAGCCCTGTTATCTCTTCGCCATGGTGGCGGGCAAGCTGGATGTGCTGGAAGACCGCTTCACCACGCGCTCGGGACGCGAGGTGAAGCTCGCCATCTACGTCGATCCCGGCAAGCTCGACCAGACGGGCTTCGCCATGCAG
>DATNCF010000563.1:0-4951 GCA_035571675.1 Burkholderiales bacterium
CGAAGTTGTTGCACTGGAGAACCACGCCGACGATGTTCTTGCCGATGTCGTGCACGTCGCCCTTGACCGTGGCGATGACGATCTTGCCCTTGGGCTTGGCGTCGCCCAGCCGGGCCTTCTCGGCCTCGATGAAGGGAATGAGGTGGGCCACGGCCTGCTTCATGACGCGCGCCGATTTCACCACCTGCGGCAGGAACATTTTCCCCGCGCCGAACAGGTCGCCGACCACGTTCATGCCGTCCATGAGCGGGCCCTCGATCACTTCGATGGGCCGTCCGCCACGCGCGTCGATTTCCTGCCGCGCCGCCTCGGTGTCCTCGACTATCCATTGCGTGATGCCGTTCACCAGGGCGTGACTGATGCGCTCGCCCACCGTGCCCTCGCGCCAGGCCAGGCTCTGCTCCTGCTTGGCGCCGCCGGCCTTGAGCGTGCCGGCAAGTTCAATCAGGCGCTCGGTGGGGTCGACTCCATCGGCCCCCAAATCTGACCTGCGGCGATTCAGCACCACGTCTTCCACGCGCTCGCGCAGGTCGGGGTCGAGCTCGTCGTACACGCCCACCATGCCGGCGTTGACAATGCCCATGCTCATGCCGGCGCGGATGGCGTGGTACAGGAACACGGTGTGGATGGCCTCGCGCGCCGGGTCGTTGCCGCGGAACGAGAAGCTCACGTTGGACACCCCGCCAGACACCTTGGCGTGCGGCAGGTTCTGCCGTATCCAGCGCGTGGCCTCGATGAAGTCCACGCCGTAGTTGGCGTGCTCCTCGATGCCCGTGGCGATGGCGAAAATGTTGGGGTCGAAAATGATGTCTTCGGGCGGGAAGCCCACCTTCTCGGTGAGCAGCTTGTAGGCGCGGGCGCAGATCTCGATCTTGCGCTCGCGCGTGTCGGCCTGGCCCTTCTCGTCGAAGGCCATGACGATGACGGCCGCGCCGTAGCGCCGGCACAGCGCCGCCTGGCGCAGGAACGGCTCCTCTCCTTCCTTCATGGAAATGGAGTTGACGATGCACTTGCCCTGCACGCACTTGAGGCCGGCTTCGATCACCTCCCACTTGGAGGAGTCGATCATGATGGGCACGCGCGAAATGTCCGGCTCCGAGCCGAGCAGGTTGAGGAAGCGCACCATGGCGGCCTTGGAGTCCAGCATGGCCTCGTCCATGTTCACGTCGATCACCTGCGCGCCGTTCTCCACCTGCTGGCGCGCCACGGCCAGCGCCTCGTCGTATTGCTCGTTGAGGATGAGGCGCGCGAAAGCCTTGGAGCCGGTGACGTTGGTGCGCTCGCCCACGTTGACGAAGAGAGACTGCTCGTCGATGTTGCAAGCCTCCAGGCCCGACAGGCGCAGCTTGACCGGCGTCGCCGGGGGCTGGCGCGGCGGCAGCGAACGCACCGCTTCGGCGATGGCGGCGATGTGCTCGGGCGTGGTGCCGCAGCAGCCGCCGGCGATGTTGACCAGGCCGGCGCGCGCGAACTCGGACAGGAGTCCCGAAGTGATGTCCGGCGTCTCGTCGAAGCCGGTGTCGCTCATGGGGTTGGGCAGTCCGGCGTTGGGGTAGACGCAGATGTGCGCGTCGCAAATGCCGGACAGCTCTTCCACGTAGGGCCGCATCAGCGCCGCGCCCAGAGCGCAGTTGAGACCGATGGTGAGCGGGCGCGCGTGGCGCACTGAGTTCCAGAACGCTTCCACGGTCTGGCCGGACAGGATGCGCCCCGAGGCGTCGGTGACCGTGCCGGAAATCATCACCGGCAGCCGCGCGCCGACCTCCTCGAAGAAGCTGTCGATGGCGAACAGCGCGGCCTTGGCGTTGAGGGTGTCGAAAATGGTCTCGACCAGGAAAATGTCCACGCCGCCCTCGTACAGCGCGCGCGCCTGCTCCAGGTAGGAGGCCACCAGCTCGTCGAAGGTGACGTTGCGCGCGCCCGGGTCGTTGACGTCGGGCGAAATGGAGGCGGTCTTGGGCGTGGGGCCGAAGGCGCCGGCGGCAAAGCGCGGCCGCTCGGGCGTCGAGTATTTCCGGCAGGCGGCCTTGGCCAGGCGCGCCGCCGCAAGGTTCATTTCGGCGGCGAGGTCTTCCATGCGGTAGTCCGCCTGGGCGATGCGCGTGGCGCCGAAAGTGTTGGTCTCGATGATGTCCGCGCCCGCGGCCAGGTATTGCTCGTGGATGTCGCGGATGATGTCGGGCTGGGTGAGGGTGAGCAGCTCGTTGTTGCCCTTGATGTCGCGGTCCAGGCCGGCAAAGCGCGCGCCGCGGTACTGCTCCTCCGACAGGCGGTGGCGCTGGATCATGGTGCCCATGGCGCCATCCAGGATCAGGATGCGCCGGGACAACAGCTCTCGGAGTTCCGCGGTACGGTCGGCTGGCATAACTGTTTTCAAGCAACCAATGAAAAACCCGTTCAGCGCGAGGCCAAACGGGTTCCCCTCGCTTTAGCCGTATTTATTTGACTGGCCGGAGTCTCCTCCTCCAGGCGCCCGCAAGCTGAAATCAAATCGGCGCAGCTAGAAAGTTAACAAATCAATGAGTTAAAGTCAAATCCGGGCCACTCACTGTGCACGGTCGAGGCCCGCTCCGACGCGGGCATCCAAGGCGGGACAGTCCCATTTGGCGGGACTGTCGATTTAACGGATGGCCAAACGTCTATGGAGCGGACATCATCCTTATGCCACGCGGCGCGGACCGCAGAGAGGGACCATGACGCACAAGCTGCACTACGGATGGACTATTGTTGCCGCCGGAGCCTTCATGACCTGCGTGGGCTTCGGCGCCCTGTTCTCGCTGGCGGTGTTCCTTTCGCCCATGTCCGAGGCCACGGGCTGGTCGCGCACCGGCATTTCCTCGGCCATGACCCTGGATTTCCTGGTCATGGGTGTGGCGGGCTTCGGCTGGGGCGCGCTGTCCGACCGCTTCGGCGCGCGCGCCGTCACGCTGGCCGGGTCGCTGTTGCTGGGCGCGGGCCTGGTGCTGGCCTCCCGAGCCGGCAGCCTGATAGAGTTCCAGGTGCTGTACGGCGTGCTGGTGGGCGCGGCCGCCGGCAGCCTGTTCCCGCCGCTCATCGCGCTCACCACGGCGTGGTTCGACACCCACCGCAGCCTGGCTGTGTCGCTGGTGTCCACGGGCGTGGGCGTGGCGCCCATGACGGTGTCCCCCTTCGCGGCCTGGCTCATCACCCACACCGACTGGCGCACGGCCCAGCTCGTCATTGGCATCGGCGCCTGGGCCATCATGATTCCCTGCGCGCTGTTGCTGCGCTCGCCGGCGTCGCCCAGGGGCGTGCAGCCGCAGGCCTGCGCCGAGGCGCGGGCCGCTCCGGCCGAAGACGGCATGCGCGTGGGCCAGGCGCTGCGCTCGTGGCCGTTCATCGTGCTCGGCCTCACCTTCTTCGCCTGCTGCGCCGCGCACTCGGGGCCGATTTTCCACACCGTGAGTTACGCCATCAGCTGTGGTCTCGCGCCCATGGCGGCGGTGACCATTTACAGCGCCGAGGGTCTGGCCGGCCTCGGCGGCCGGCTGGTGTTCGGCCTCGCCGGGGATCGCTTCGGCGCCAAGCGCGCGCTGGTGGCCGGGCTGCTCATCCAGGCCTTCGCGGCGGGCGCGTATCTCTTCACCGCCAAGCTGGGCGAGTTTTATGCGGCGGCGGCGGTGTTCGGTATGGCTTACGGCGGCGTCATGCCGCTTTACGCCGTGTTGGCGCGCGAATATTTCGGCCAGCGCATCCTGGGCACGGTGTTCGGCGCGGCCACCATGGTGTCGTCACTGGGGATGGCCCTGGGCCCGGCCGCGGGCGGCTGGATTTTCGATACCTTTCATGGTTATGGCTTCCTGTACATGGGGGCGTTCGGCATCGGGCTCGGCGCGGCGGCCATTGCGCTGGCGTTTCCGCCCTTGCCGCGCCGCGCCAGCGGCTTGCAGCCGGCTTAAGAAATTGAGGTTGTGCGCCAGGAGACTCCTGAACCATAATTTACCGGCCGCGTAACTGGCGAGAACGGGTGGACCACCACCGTGGAGCGCGGCCCTGCTGAAGCCGATCGCCTGGGCACCTTGTTCGTTCACTGACGGAGGTGCTCCATGCAGGTGGTCGCGCTGGTTTTCCCCCACATGACCCAACTGGACCTGACCGGTCCGCTGGAAGTCTTTTCCCGGTTCAAGGAACTGAGCATCCACCTGGCGTGGAAGTCGCTGGACCCCGTCAAGTCCGGAGGCGGCCTGCCGATCATGCCCACGGTGGATTTCGCAAGCTGCCCCCAGGCCGACATCCTGTTCGTTCCCGGCGGGCCCGGACAACTGGCCCTGATGGATGATGCCGAGACGCTGGAGTTTATCCGCCGTCAGGCCGGGGGCGCGCACTACATCACCTCGGTCTGCACCGGGTCGCTCATTCTGGCCTCCGCCGGCCTGTTAACCGGCTATCGCGCCACCTGCCACTGGATGTCGCTTGCGCAGTTGTCGTACTTCGGCGCGGAGCCCGTTGCGGAACGCGTGGTGGAAGACCGCGATCGCATCACCGGCGCGGGCGTAACTTCCGGCATCGACTTCGCGCTCCTGCTGACCGCGCGCATTTTCGGCATTGAGCGCGCCAGGCTGGTGCAGCTTTCCATGGAATACGACCCCAAGCCCCCGTTTACCGGAGGCAGCCCTGCGAGTGCAAATCCCGGGGAGGCGGAGCGGCTGCTTGATGCCGTGCGGGATTTCAATCACAAGAGAGAAGTCGCCGCGAAGAAGGCGGCAGAGGCGTTGAGGGCGAATTCGACGACGGGTTGATGCGCGGTTACGGCCGCCCGATGGCGGGCAGCCCATGCTTCGCCCGCGCGCGATTGCACTTGTCCTCGCCCGGCTGCAACTCGCGGCAGGGCGAAGGACGCTGTTGGTAAATCCCGCACGCCGTCCGTTCACCCACTTCGCCCTGCAGGCAGACGCAACGGGGAGCAGATGAGTTGGTGACGGCCATGCAG
>DATNCF010000564.1:0-2725 GCA_035571675.1 Burkholderiales bacterium
ACCGTGGCCAATATCGACTTCGCCCTGGCGGTGGAGCCGGGCAACGCGGTGCTGTTCGACCGCAGCGACGAGGAGCGGTCGCTCCGCGCCGCCAACCGCCCCACCCTGCCCACCACCATCGGGCGGGAAAAGGCCACCAACCCCTTCCTGCGCTGCACCCAGCCGGCGGTGGTCCAGTCGGCCGACAAATACCTGGGATCGCGGGTCAGCGAGCCGGCCAAGGTGTTCGCCGCCCTGCGCAACTGGAAAAACTCGTTTTAAAACCGGGGGTCACGCCCCGACCTTCGCCCGGCCTAGCGCACAACAAGGACTTTGTGCCGCCCTGTCATATAAAAAACCGTTCAAAATCTGTAAGTTGAATTGACCATACTGGGGCTGTCCGCTACCATGCCGCCGTTACCTTGAAGGGAGTACGGTGAGGCGGTGATGAGCACCCTCCACAAATCCCGACTCCGGCACAGGGGCATGCAGGCAGCCGTCGTGGCTGCCTTGGCTTGTCTGGTGGGCGGATGCGCTGCCCCAGGGGTGAGCGGTCCCGCCGTCAACTCTTCCGTGTCCGGCGCCGAAGCTGGCATGCCATCGGTGCGATCCTCCTTGGCGGAGTCCTCTGCCGCGCAGTTCAAGACGCTTTCTCTTGCCGCGGCCAACGTACCGGCGCCTGCCGCTTCCGGGTCCTCCGCGCCGGCGCAGCCGCCGGTTCAGCGTGTCGCGTTGGTGCCGCCCCCTCCGCCGCCGCGCGTACTGCAGGCTCAGCCGGGCACGGTTGTTCCGCCCATCACCGTGGTGCGTCCGCTGCCCAGTACCGAGCAGTCCGCTGCCGACGGCGCGCAGGAGATCAAGGACGCCCTGCCCATCGTGCACGGCATCGACCTGACCGAGCAGCCCGACGACCTCTGGGACCGGTTGCGCAACGGCTTCGCCATGCCCAACCTCAACAGCCCCTTGGTGCTGGACCGGCAAATCTGGTACGCCAGCCGCCCCACCATGCTCAAGATCATGGTCGAGCGCAGCCGGCGCTACCTGTACCACATCGTCGACGAGCTGGAAAAGCGCGGCATGCCCACCGAGCTGGCGCTGCTGCCCATGGTGGAATCGGCGTTCAACCCCATGGCCTATTCGCGCGCCAAGGCCTCCGGGCTGTGGCAGTTCATCCCCTCCACGGGCAAGAACTACAACCTGCAGCAGAACTGGTGGTACGACGCGCGCCGCGACATCATCGCCTCGACCAACGCCGCGCTCGACTACCTGCAGTTCCTGTACGACATGCACGGCGACTGGAACCTCGCGCTGGCCTCGTACAACTGGGGCGAGAACGCCGTCGCCCGGGCCATCGAGAAGAACAAGGCCCGCGGCCTGCCCACCGACTACCTCAGCCTCAACATGCCGGGCGAGACGCGCTACTACGTGCCCAAGCTCCAAGCCCTGAAGAACATCATCGCCAATCCCAAGGCGTTCGGGATCGACCTCGACCCCATTCCCAACCAGCCCTACTTCGTGACCGTGGCCAAGACCCGCGACATGGACATCCGCGTCGCGGCCAAGCTGGCCGACATGCCGGTTGGCGAGCTGATCGCGCTCAATCCGGCCTACAACCGGCCGGTGATGTCGGCCTCGCAGGGCGTCTCGCTGGTGCTGCCGGCCGACCGCGCCGCAATTTTCGAGGACAACCTGCGCAACCACGACGGTGCGCTGCTGTCCTGGCAGGCCTACACCTTCAAGCCCAGCGACCGGCTGGACCGCATCGCCACGCAGCACGGCATCACCCTGGCCAAGCTCAAGCAGGTCAACGGCATCAACGGCAAGGTGAAGGTGCACGCCGGCATGCAACTGCTGGTGCCCATCCGCGGCACCGAAGCCGCGGCCGAGCCGCTGCCCGCCGTATTCCAGCCCCCGCCCGCGCCCGAGCTGCAGCTGCGCCCGCGCACCGTGGTGAAAAACGTGCAATACGTGGTGAAGCGCGGCGACACCCTGCCCTCGATCGCCGCGCACTACGGCGTGGAGGTGGACGACCTCCGGCGCTGGAACAAGATCGGCCGCCTCAGCGCGGGACAGAAACTGGCCACCGAGGTCAAGAGCACCGTCAACGTGCCCGCGCGCTCGGCGCACGCTTCGTCCGGCAAGACCAGGAGCGCCAAGTCCAACCTCGCCCACAAGCGCGCCAGGGTGGCGGCGCAAACCAAGGGCAAGGCCAGGCCTCAGCAGCAGGCCAAGCGCTAGTCCCCGCACGCCGTCGCCTACTTGACGGACGCCAGCAGCCTCTGCGTATAGGGGTGGCGCGGGTTGCGGTAAATGTCCTCGGCCGGGCCGCGCTCCACGACGGCGCCCTCGTGCATGACCATGACCTCGTCGGCCATGTACTTCACCACGGCAAGGTCGTGGGAGATGAACAGGTAGCTCAGGCCGTACTCGTCCTGCAGGTCCTGCAGAAGGTTCAGCACCTGGGCCTGCACCGACACGTCCAGCGCCGACACTGCCTCGTCCAGGATCAGCACTTCCGGTTTCAACGTCAGGCAGCGCGCGATGGCGATGCGCTGGCGCTGGCCGCCTGAGAACTGGTGAGGGTAGGCGTGCAGGGCGGATGCCGGCAGGCCGACTTTTTCGAGAAGCTCCCGGCACAAGGCGCGCCGCTCGGCGTCGTCGGCGCCGATGCCGTGGATGCGCAACGGCTCCGTGAGGATGTGCGCGACGGTGAAACGCGGGTTGAGCGAGGCGTAGGGGTTCTGGA
>DATNCF010000565.1:0-3434 GCA_035571675.1 Burkholderiales bacterium
TTGGGAGTGCCGGCGGGCACGGCCACGCCGTACCAAAAGCCCGAGCTGTAATCGAGGCCCAAGTCGCCCATGCTGGGAATATCGGGCATCCTGGACCAACGCTGCTTGCTTGCGACCGCCAGGGCCTTCATTTTCCCGGCCTGGATTTGTGGGATGGCCGACACGCCTAGAAACCCCATTTGCACCTGGTTGCCCAGGATGGCGGTGGCAATGGGCGCCGCGCCGTTGAAGGGCACTGCCACGACCTTGATCTGCGCAACCTGCTCGAACCGCGCCATGTCGAGCTGCATGATGGTGCCGGGCACCACGCCGTAATTCAACTTGCCGGGATTGGCGCGGGCGTAGCCGATGAATTCCTGCAAACTCTTCACCGGCAGTTCCACGGGCGCGACGATCAGGAACGGCGAGGTCGCAAGGCGGCCCACGGAAACCAGCCTCCTGGCGTCGAATCCCTCCATGGGCACCAACGCCTTGGGCGCCGACAGGGGCTGGCCGGCAAGCAACAGGGTATAGCCGTCGGGAGCGGCTTTGGCCACGAATTCATGGCCGATGAATCCTCCGGCGCCCGGTTTGTTTTCCACAATCACGGGCTGGCCCAGGTGGTTTTTGTCACCCAACTTCTCGGCGATGATGCGAGCCAATCCGTCCGAACTGGCTCCGGGCGGAAGCGGAACAACGAAAGCGATGCGCTTCTCGGGATAGGTCTGGCCATGGGCTGGAGCACATGCCGCAGTGAGCAGGGCGCCCATGGTCAGCGCAGCGGCGGCAATTGGACCGAAACGGAACGGCATGTTGTCTCCTGCGTGACTGGGAGAATGCATAGGCTGCTTTCGCTGGTCGGTTGATGAGAGCACGGCTGGTCCTCCTTTTGCGGTCAACGGCTAACTAAGATTGAGAGGAATCGTCGATCCGGTCAAGCAGCAGCAGCACCGCCTGCCACTGGAGCTCGCCGGACACGGCGGCGTCCGTGTCTCCGGTCCTGGGACTACCGTATTCGGCAAGTGACAGCATGTGGCCTAGCGGTGCCGAAGGTGGAGCGCGAAAGGGGGGGCAGGTCAGTAACGCCCCAATGTAGCCGCTACGACAACATCATCGATAGAGCATTCATCGGCGCTGTGTGTGTCGGAATCCGTCATTTGTACACAATTTAACCTAAAAGTCAGATTATTGACCAATGAAGTAAGATATCACTTTGGAACTTTCCCAGCGAGAGGTAGCGATGCGATTGAAGGACAAAGTCGCGGTGGTAGTAGGCGGCGGTCGCGGCATCGGCCGCGCGGTTTGCCTCGGGTTGGCGCAGCAGGGCGCGAACATCGTCGTGGTGGACCCGGGGGGCTCCAGGGAAGGCGTGCCGGACACCTCTCACCCGGCCGAGTCGGTGGCCGCGGAATGCCGCACGCTCGGCGTCGCGTCATGGGCCCGCAACGAAGATGCGACCGACTTCGCCGCTGCCGGTTCGGTGGTGGCTGACACGGTGGCACAATCCGGCCGGTTGGACATCCTGGTGAACACGGCGGGGGTGCTGCGCGAGCGGATGATCTGGAACATGACCGAGGATGATTGGGATGCGGTCCTGAAAGTCCATCTCAAGAGTTGCTTTAATTTCTGCCACCATGCCGGCCGGGTTATGCGCGAGCAACGCGACGGCCGGATTGTTCTGATGTGCTCCACGGCCTGGCTGGCCACCATGGGACAGTCCAATTACGGCGCCGCCAAGGGCGCGATCTGGAGCTTTACCCGCGCCCTGGCGCGGGAGCTTGGCTCATACGGCGTCACCTGCAACGCATTGTGCCCGACCGCGGCCACGCGCATGACCATGGATGAAAAGGTCAAGGCCGGGTTCCGCAAGCGGTTGGAGCGTGGCCTCATCGACCAGGCCCGCTATGACGCACTCATGAACATGGGCGGCCCTGAATTGATCGCGCCGCTGGTGGCCTGGCTGTGTTCGGCCGCCGCCGCGGACGTGAATGGGCAGACATTCCGCTGCCTGCAAGGGCGCATCGCCGTCTACCAGGAGCCGTTCGAGAAAGCGAGCTTGGTCAAAACCGGCGACGGTGGGCTGTTCACCCTGGATGAGCTCGACGCGGGCATGGGGTCCTTGATGAACGGCATCGTCAATCCGGCGCCGCGCCGGCCCGCCGGCTCGCCAAACTGATGGCCACCAGCCCGAAAGAGGAGCGCGACGCATCGGATTGGGACGCCATGCCGGACGAGGAATTCCGGCGCCACATCCAGGACTTTGTCCAGACGCATTGCCCGGCGGACCTGCGCTTTATGAGCCGCCGCTCGCGCGACAGCGGCCGGTTCATCTTTTATCCGCGCATGGCCGAGCCGCTTACCGGCTGATATCGACGTAGTGGAACTCTACGACGCCTTCACCATCAACACCATTCTTTTTCTCGAAGACCTCGGCTTTTGCCCGAAGGGCGAGGGCGCGAGGTTCGTGTTTGGCGGGCGCATCGCGCCAGGCTGCAAACTCCCCGTGAACACCAATGGGGGCGGATTGTCCTGCGTGCACCCCCCGGCATGTACGGGCTGTTCACCATCGTCGAAGCGGTAACGCAGATAAGAGGGGAGGCGGGGCGCGCCAGATGCCGGATGTCAACCTTGCCTTGGCGCATGGCAATGGCGGCAGCTTGTCCAGTCAGGTCACCGCCATATTCGGATAGGAAGCCGCACTGTGATTACGGTTGAAACCGAGCTGAATTCCAGGAGGAGCTCGACCGGATGGACCAACTCGTCCGTGACGAGGTCGAGCGCCTGGATTCGACAGTGTCAAAAACCTTGTTTATAGGCACAACCTTTGAGAATATAGCTAAACCCGATTGGACTGTTTATCGGGGCGCTGTTATGGTTTTGGCAGCATTCCTATAGGAGGTAGGGTTAAATGAAGCCGTTTGCTTTCATCTTTGCATTGCTCATAGCTGGTTCATCGATGGCACAGAACCTGTACCCGATTAAGCCTGTGACTTTTGTAGTGCCGTTTGCCGCCGGGGGAACCACGGACATTGCCGCGCGCGTCATTGCGAGCGAGCTGGATAAGACATGGAATCAGAGGATACTCGTCGAAGCGCGGCCGGGAGCCGCACAGGTTGTCGGAACCGATTACGTTGTGCGGGCTGCGCCGGACGGCTACACGCTGCTGATGGGAGCGCACGCCGTCGCCGTGGAGCAGGTGCTCAATAAGGCTGTCACCTTCGATATCCGCCGGGACCTGACTCCGGTGGTTATCGTTTGTGGCTCAAACGAGATTGTCGCGTCGTCTGGTTCACTTCCCGTTGCAACCATGCTTGAGTGGATTGCGTATGTGAAGGCGAACCCCGGTAAGCTGAACTGGGCCTCCGTTGGCGCCCCGGAACCGGAGTTCCTCCAGATGTTGGACCGATTACAGCTGAAGGTGGCACACATCCCATATAAGGGAGGCCTCCTGGCGA
>DATNCF010000566.1:0-2237 GCA_035571675.1 Burkholderiales bacterium
AGTTGATGTACGACGATCTGAAAGCGCGCGGCGGGAACCCCGTCATGTGGAAGACGGGCCATTCGTTGATTAAGGCGAAGATGAAAGAGACGCACGCCGAACTGGCCGGCGAGATGAGCGGACACATCTTCTTCGCCGACCGCTGGTACGGCTTCGACGACGCGCTCTATTCCGCCTGCCGCCTGATGGAGATCGTCGCCGATTCCGGCCGGCCGCTTTCCCACCTGCTGGCCGACCTGCCGGCCACTGTGGTTACCCCCGAGATCCGTTTCGAGTGTCCCGACGAACTCAAGTTCGCCGTCGTCAGCCAGGCGATCGCCGTCCTGCGCGCCCGGCACCAGACCGAGGACGTGGATGGCGTCCGTGTGCTGTTTCCCCACGGCTGGGGCCTGGTACGTGCCTCCAACACCCAGCCCGTGCTCGTTATGCGCTTTGAAGCCACCACCCCGGAACTCCTCCAGGAATACCGCCGCGAGATCGAGGACGTCGTGGAAGCTGCCAAGCTTCACGCGCAAAGTGCCTCAATCGAGCGATAAAACGATAAGATGCGTGGAGTCTGGTGGGGCAGGCGCTTTCACCTGCCAATCCGAGCGCAGCTCGGAACGACGTTTCAGTCCACTAATTTCGCGAACCGACCGTTTCCGAGCGTCCCGCCAGAGGCTGGATCGAACCAGCGCCGCATACCGCGACCCCGTTCTTCATCAGCGCGTTCAGAAAATTCAGGAACAGGTGATAAAAAACTTGCTCGGTCAGAGGCTGGTTGCCGGGCAGCCGGAAGGCGGCAGGGAGTTCCTTGCAGATGGTCAACCGCACGGCATGAAACTGCGCCTTACCGCCGCGATCGCGTTTGTTGGCCAGCGTCATCGGCGTTTGCATGATACTTCCCGTGCGCCCGTCCACGTAAAACTGGCAGCGCGAGAACCAGCCGAGATTGGCCGGATCGGCTGCATCGAAGAGCAATAAGGGCCCCTGGCGCACCGGCGCGCTCAAGTCGAGCTGGATGGTTCGCGGCGAATCCTTGGCCTTGGTTTCAAACCCGGCCTGCCGCGCAATACTCGCCACCATCTCCGGCTGGAGTTCGAGATAGATAAACTTGTGCTGCCCCGCCTGGAGTACCTGCATGATCGAAGGGCCATTGTAGCGCACGCTGAGCGAGAATCGAATTCCTTGTCAAAAGGACTACACTAGTCCTTCTGTCAAATATGCAGCGCACGATGGCCCCGGCCGGCCTGAAACCGCCATTTCACCCCACCATCCCGCCCTCCGGGCGCATAGAGACGCTGCGCGCCGTCTTCTATTTGTTGACCCTCCTGTGGATCAACGTTTACATATGCCGCGATATGTTCTTTGGCTCGACGGCGCACATGGGTTCCATGCACGGCTTCTGGACGGCGCTCGCCACGCGCGCCGGCGGCAGTTGGTTTCACGCCACCTGGTGGCCTTTTTGGGACAACGGCATTCCCTTTGAATCCACTTATCCGCCACTGGTGCCGGCGCTCGCAGCGGCCATCAGCGCCTTGCGTGGCGTCACGCCGGCCGTCGGGTTTCACAGTGTCACCGGCGTGTTCTACATTCTCGGGCCCTGCACGCTGTTCCTCATGGCCTGGCGGCTGACGCGCGCTCCCGGGTACAGCTTTCTCGCCGCGCTGCTCTATTCGCTGACCTCCCTCACCCAAATGCTGGTGCCGGACGGGGGCTTCATGTTCGGCAAGATCCTGGACGCTCGCCGCCTCTACGTGGTCAGCGTTTGGGACGACACACCCCACCTGACCGCCCTGGCCTTTCTGCCCCTGGTGATTCTCTTTCTGGCCCGTTCCATCGAAACCCGTCGGCCGGTCTATTACGCGGGGCGGCAGCATCCATCGGATTGGCCGCCCTGGCCAGCGCGTTCGGCCCGGTGATGGTGGTGCTGGCCGCGGCGTGCCTGCTCTTCGTCTTGCGCCGCCAGGACTGGCTCTTCAACCTCCTCCTCACTGCCGGAATCGGCGCCTGGGGCTGGGCGATCGCGGCGCCGTTCCTTTCGCCGTCCCTCATGCACGCCATCCGCGCCGCCTCCGCCGCCAGCGATGGCGAGGGATGGTCGCTCGGCTCGTTCACCGCCATCGCGCTGGTGATCTTGGGCTGGGCGATACTCTGGCAGGGCTTCCGTCGCTGGACGGACGACTGGCGAATCCAGTTCTTCGTGCTCTTCGCCTGGCTCACCAGCAGCATCCCGCTGCTTCAACTGGCCCTGCAGC
>DATNCF010000567.1:0-11566 GCA_035571675.1 Burkholderiales bacterium
GCCGGGCTTGCCGGACAGCCTCGTCATCCAGGACATTCCCTCCCCTCAGCCGGGCCCGGATGAGATCGTCATGACTGTAAAAGCGGCCGCGGTCAATTTCCCGGATTACCTGATGATCCAGGGCAAGCACCAGACCCGGCACGACTGGCCTTTTACGCCGGGATGGGAAGTCGCGGGTGTGGTGAAGGAAGTAGGAGCGGATATCTCCGATGTCCGTCCTGGTGATCCCGGTGTCGCGATGATCAAGTGGGGCGGGTATGCGGAGGAAGCGCTGGTGCCGGCCGAGCGCTTCTGGCCCATTCCGCACAACATGGATTTCGTCTCGGCCGCCGCCTTTCCGCTGGCCTATGGCACCAGCTATCACGCGCTCAAGGACCGCGCGCATCTGCAACCCGGCGAGACGCTGCTGGTGCTGGGCGCGGCGGGGGGCGTGGGCATTGCGGCGGTGCAGTTCGGCAAACTCATGGGCGCCCGCGTCATCGCCTGCGCCTCGTCGGCCGAAAAGCTCGCCACCTGCAAGGCGCACGGCGCCGACGAGCTGGTGAACTACGCCCAAGAAGACCTGCGCGAGGCGTTGAAGCGTCTGACCGGCGGGCGCGGCGTGGACGTGGTGCTCGATCCCGTCGGCGGGCAATACGCCGAACCGGCGGTGCGCTCCATGGCGTGGAACGGGCGCTACCTCATCGTGGGTTTCACCGGCGGCGCCATCCCGCGCATCGCGCTCAATCTGCCGCTGCTCAAGGGCTGCTCGCTGGTGGGCGTGGCCTGGTACACCTTCTCCGAGCGCGAGCGCGAAGGCGGGCGGGAAGACTTCCGTGAAATGGCCGAGTGGATTGCCTCGGGGCGCCTGAAGCCGCTGGTCAGCGCCGTCTATCCGCTGGAGCAGGCGGCCAAGGCCCTAGACGAAGTCATGAGCCGGCGGGTGCAGGGCAAGATCATCCTCAGGCCGTGATCTTCGCCCTCCTTGGCAAGCGCTACCTGGCCTTGGGCTCGGCCTTCTTGCAGCCTCCGTACAGCACCGATCCGTTTTCTTCCAGCGACACCTCGCCGTCCTTCACCGCCAGCGTGGTGCGGCCGTTGGTGAACTTGCTCGCGGCCGGGCCCGCTTCGGCGTCGAGGCGGAATTCGCGGTCGGGCAGCAGCACCATGGCGTACTGCGCCGACGGCCCGTAGCGCACGTACAGGGTCTTGCCGCCGTTGCAGGCGTAGGCGGTGGCGTCGGTGGGCACGCGCGAGCGTTCGGTGGGGCCGCTCCAGGGGTTAAGCGAGGACATGCTGCAGCCCGAGAGAAACAATATTCCCATGCACATTGCCAAAGCCTTGCCCGGTTTGTTGGTATCAAACATCCTTCTCCCCCTCTTGTGGATCTTGCACGAAACCGAAGCGTTCGGCGACGGCTGGCACAGGCAGCCTGGACAAACTCACTCTTTCGCCCAGTACTTCGACGTGGCGCGGCGCTTGCGCGCCGCGATCCAAAAACCCGGCATCGAGCCTATTGCCCGCGTCGTCATGCATATTATCAAGCAGAAATTCCAGATCCCTGTCCAGCACCACGCCCGGCCCCAGCGGCGTCACCAGCACCAGGCTGTCATCGTTCACCAGCAGCTCCGTGGGCGCGCCTGCCTCAACGCCCGTGTGCGCGCGCCAGCCCGCGCGCCGGTCGTCCAGGCGATAGACGAATGGTGTGCACTCCAGGGAGACGAACACTCGCTGCGGGCCGTTCTGGAAATACCAGCGGCCCCGCTCGTCATGGGTGTAGTTGCGGGCGATGTAGCCCGCCATGGCCGGGTTTCGGATGGGATCGAACACCTCGGGCGTGACGCGCAGCAGCCAGTCGCCGCGCCGGTCCAGGCGCAGCCAGCCGAACACATCCGGCACGTTCGGCCATTTCTGCATGGCGCGCCTGACAATATCGTCCACGATTCGCGTGCTCTCCTTTTTTCAAGTCTAGCAGCCAGTCCTGCGGCTGGAAAAGCGGCGGGAGGAAGCCCGACGATATACTCCGGTCATGGACGCATCCCGTTCCGCCGACAAGCCGCGCATCAACCGTGAAGACTTCCGCTTTTTTCACCCCCTGCGCGTGCGCTGGGCCGAGGTGGACGGGCAGAAGGTGGTGTTCAACGTCAATTACTATCTGTACTTCGACGTGACCGTCACCGAGTACTGGCGGGCGGTGGGTTTTCTGGAGCCGCTGGACATGGCCGGCTCGCATGAAAGCGAGCTGTACGTGGTGAAGTCCTCGGCGGAATTTCATGGCTCGGCCCGCTACGACGACGTGATCGACATCGGGTGCAGGGCCGCCGTGATGGGGCGCAGTTCGTTGCGCATGTCGTTTGGCGTCTGGCTGGGGGACCAGCATCTGACCACCGGCGAGATTGTTTATGTGAATGTGGATACGCGTAATGGGAAGGCGGTGCCGTTGCAGGACGCCATGAAAAAGTGCGTTCTGGCCTACGAAAAGGTGGCGCCAGCAAAGCAGTAGGCGTAGCGCTATAGTTAGCCGCGTAGGGTTCTTTAAGGCCCTTTTCTCGTTACCCTCATCGGCCCGGCGAAGCGTCGTGCCAAGGTAACGGCGCAGCGTAGCCGGGCCATTGCGGCGCGTACACTGCTCCGTTATCCTTGGGGCGACGTTCCCGCGCCTCACCCTTCTCCCCGAGGGAAAAGGGCTTAAACACCCCGCGGAGGCTACCGTGCAAGTTTTTGACAAGCTTTATATCAATGGCACGTGGGTTCAACCCCACGGCAAGGAATCTATCGATGTCCACAATTCCTCCACCGAGGAAGTCATGGCGCGAGTTCCGCTTGGAGATGAGACTGATGTCGATTTAGCGGTTCGTGCAGCGCGAAAAGCATTCGATGGTTGGTCCGCGACTCCGCCCGCCCAACGCTCCGCTTTCCTGCAGAAAATTCACGAGGCCCTGAAGGACCAGACCGACGCCTTTGCCCGCGCCATTTCAGCCGAGGTTGGCATGCCCTACAAGCTGTCGCAGCGCGTGCAGGTGGGCATGCCCACCTTCACCTTTGGCGCCTACGCCAGGATGCTGGCCGACTATCCCTTCGAGGAGAAGGTGGGCAATTCGCTGGTGGCGCGCGAGCCCGTGGGCGTGGTGGCGGCCATCACGCCGTGGAACTATCCCCTGCACCAGATCGCCAGCAAGGTTGCGGCGGCACTGGCCGCGGGTTGCACCGTCATCCTCAAGCCTTCCGAGGTGGCGCCGGTGAACGCCTTCATGCTGGCCGAGCTCATCCATGCGGCCGGGGTGCCGGCCGGCGTGTTCAACCTGGTCTCGGGCACGGGACCCACGGCGGGCGAGGCGCTGGCGCGCCATCCCGACGTGGACATGGTGTCCTTCACCGGCTCGACGCGAGCGGGCAAGCGCGTGTCGGAACTCGCGTCGCAAACGATCAAGCGCGTGGCGCTGGAACTGGGCGGCAAGTCGGCCGCGGTCATTCTCGAAGACGCCGACCTCGCGGCGGCCGTGAAGGGCACGCTGAACAACTGCTACCTCAATTCGGGCCAGACTTGCTCGGCGCACACGCGCATGCTGGTGCCCGAGTCGCGCTATGCCGAGGCGGCGCGCCTCGCGGTGGAGATGGCCAAGGGCTTCACCCCAGGGGACGCTTTCGCCGACACCACGCGGCTGGGGCCGTTGGTCTCGGCGGCGCAGCGCGAGCGCGTGCGCGGCTACATCAAAAAGGGCGTGGCCGAGGGCGCGGAGCTGCTGTGCGGCGGGGCCGAGCCGCCCGCCAACCTGCCCAGGGGCTACTTCGTCCAGCCCACGGTGCTGGGCCGGGTCGATCCCAAGTCAACGGTGGCGCAGGAGGAGATTTTCGGGCCGGTGCTGTCCATCCTGACCTACAAGGACGAAGACGACGCCGTGCGCATCGCCAACGACAGCCTGTACGGCCTGGCCGGCGGCGTGTGGTCGGCGAGCGACGAGCGCGCCATCAAAGTGGCGCGGCGCATGCGCACCGGGCAGGTGGACATCAACGGCGGCGCGTTCAACCTCATGGCGCCCTTCGGCGGGTACAAGCAGTCGGGCAACGGGCGGGAGTTTGGGCGGCCGGGCCTCGAAGAGTTCCTGGAGTACAAGGCCATGCAGTTGAAAGAGAAAAAGACCTGAGCCCATTTCCACCGCGGGTCATTCCGAAGTTGCGGATCTACAAGGGGCTGTTGCCCCTTGTTCGTTTTCTGCGGCCCTAGTACGTCCTCCCGTACCCCACCACGCCCATGAGGAAGCGCGTCAGCCCGTAGCCCAGCCAGATGGGCAGGCGCTTCCATGGCGGCTGGTGGGCCCAGCGCTGGGGCAGCACCGCCGTGGCGCCCTGCTCGATGGCCTCGTGCAGCGACTGGCGCAGCTCGGCCGCGAAGCGGCGGTCGTCGGCCACCACGTTGGCCTCGCGCGCCAGGAGCAGGCTGAACGGGTCGATGTTGGACGAACCGACCGTGGCCCACTGGCCGTCGATCACCGCCACCTTGGCGTGCAGGAAGCTGCGGTGGTATTCGAAAATCTGCACGCCGCTGTCGAGCAGCGTGCCGTACAGGGCGCGCGAGGCATAGTGCAGCAGCAGGTATTCCACCCGCCCCTGCAGCAAGAGCACGACGCGCACGCCGCGCCGCGCGGCCTCGACCAGGGCGCGCCTGAAACGCCGCCCCGGGAAGAAATAGGCGTTGGCGATGATGATCTCGTCGCGCGCGCGCGCGATGGCTTCGAGATAGGCGTCCTCGATGTCGGCGCGGTGGCGCAGGTTGTCGCGCACCACCAGCGCCGCGCGCTGGTCTCCCTTGGGTGAATCATCGACCGGAAAGGACGGCCGCACGCGCATGCTGCGCTTCAGGCTGGCCCAGGCCACCAGGGCCCACAGCCGCGCCGCAGCCTCGCGCATGGCCGGCACCAGCGGGCCCTCCACCTGCACGGCGTAGTCGTAGCGCGGCGGCACCTGGTGCGGCGTGTCCTGGTCGTCGATGATGTTGATGCCGCCGACGAAGCCCACGCGGCCGTCCACCACCACCAGCTTGCGGTGCATGCGCCGCAGGCGGTGGTCGCGCAGCGACCAGGGCGACAGCAGGGGCCGGAACACCATGCGCCGCACCCCCGCGGCGTGCAGCCGCTCGATGAGCGCGAGCGACATGTCACGCGCGCCGAAGCCGTCCACCATGAGCCGCACAACCACGCCGCGTCGCGCCGCGGCGCACAGCGCATCGGTGATGCGGCGGCCGGTGGCGTCGTCCTGGTAGATGTAGGTCTGGAGATGTATCTCGTATTGCGCTGAAGCGAAGGCCGCTTCCAGGGCCGGGAAATACTCGGCCCCGGCGCGCAACAGCGTGAGCCGGTTTCCCCCATGGAAAATGAGGCTCACGGCGGCTCGGTCGCGCTTACTGCCGACGCGATGGTGCTGCCGACTGCGGCGAGAGGCGCGCCGACAGCGCGGCGTGGTCGGAGATGCGCGACCAGGGAAAGCCGTGGTGCACCTCGGTGTGCTCGACGCGGAAGCCGCGCACGTAAATGCGGTCCAGGCGCAGCAGCGGGAAGTTGCTGGGGAAGCTGCGCGCCGACTTGCCGCGATGGTCGCGGAAGGCCTCCACCAGCCCCAGGCCGTCGGCGAGGCGCCGCCCGGCCAGGTTGCGCCAGTCGTTGAAATCGCCGGCCACGATGATGGGATGGTCCTCCGGCACCTCGCGCTGCAGGCGCTCGATCAGCGCCGCCACCTGGTAGCGCCGGCCGTTTTCGTTCAGCGCCAGGTGTACGCAAATACAGTGCAGCGGCGCGGCATAGCCCGGCACCTCGATTTCGCAGTGCAGAAGGCCGCGCTTCTCCCAGGCGTGCGCCGACACGTTCTGGTTCTCGAAGCGGACAATGGGATAGCGGCTCAGCACGGCGTTGCCATGGTGGCCGTGGGCGTGCACGCGGTTGCGGCCATAGGCGAACTCGCTCCACACCTCGTCGGCCAGGAACTCGTATTGCGGCTGCTCGGGCCAGTTCTCGTAGCGCTCGGCGTGCGCACCGTGCTCGCCCACCACTTCCTGCAGGAAAACGATGTCGGCGCCGACGTGGCGCAGGCGCTCGCGCAGTTCGTGGATCATCATGCGCCGGTTGAAGTGCGAGAACCCCTTGTGGATGTTGTAGGTCACCACGCGCAGGCCGGGCTGCGAATTCATGCTCTCCTCCGCTGTTCGAGCGCCAGGATGGCGTCGCGGTTGCTCCAGGAAATGGTCAGCCCGGCGGCGTCGCGCCAGGGCAGCCAGCGGTAGCGGCTGTGCTCGGGCGACAGCGCCACGGGCAGCGCCTCGGGCAGTTCCAGGCTGAACACGTGCTCGAGGTTGTGGGTCACGCCCACGGGGTAACGGTGCCGGTGCTGCACGAAAATCTCGAATTCCCGCTCCAGGCCCCAGTCGGCCAGGGCATAGCGGGTGGCGTCAAGGCCCGTCTCCTCGCTCACTTCGCGCAGCGCCGCGTCGCGCCAGGGCTCGTCCTCGCGGTCCAGGCTGCCCGTGACCGACTGCCAGAAGCCCGGCCAGCCCGTGCGCTCCATCATGAGCACCTGCAGGTCGGGGGTGTGGATGACCACCAGCACCGAGCGCGGGATTTTCAGCCGGGCGGCCGGAGGATCTGCAATGGGCTGCGGAACAGGCTGCGCCATGACCAATCGCCTCAAGTCGCGGGCATATCGGGCCAGCCGGACTTCCAGCCTTCAGGCCCGCCGACAAGCGTCCACAGCGCCTTGCCCTGGCCGCGCCAGAATGCCGCCGCCTCGTCCATGACGTCCATGGCTTCCTCGAATTCGTGGTGATGGCCGGCGCAGAAGTGCTTGCTCTTTTCCAGGATGATGACCCAGCCCTTGTCCGTGCTGGCCCAGGAAAGGTCCTTGAGCGCGTCGGCGAAGGCGTCCCAGTTGTGGCCGAAGGTCTCGGGGAAGGCCATGGCCTTGGACACGTGGCCGAGGAAGTCGGCCTTGTCGTGGGCATGGCCGATGTCGAGCCGGTACACCTTGAAGCCTGCCGTAGCGGCTTCATTGGCAAGCTCACGAGGATCCGCTTGCAGATGGAATACGCCGGCCTGTTTGTTGTCGGTGAGCCACGCTACGTTCATGCCCTACTCCTGAATTTTCTTGAATGACCTGTAGTGATCGTCTGTGTAGTAAAACTCCCGGGGCGGCTTGTCTCCGGTGATGATGCGTCTTGCGCCCCGGTTGCCTGCACCAGGCGTTTCCACGGTGTATTCATGATAGTAGCCGCGCGGTTTCATTGGGAGCCGGCGTTCGCGGTTGCCGAATATCGTGTCGTCCTGACGGTGCGGGTAGGGGCCGCCTTTTTGTATCAACCTTAGTGTGACACGGGCTTCTTTTGGCAGTTCCGAGGCAGAGATAGTCCCGAGAGAGGGGGGAGTCCTGGCGAGCGAAGCGAGCGGCAAACAAATAAAGAGCAGGACCGCGATGAATATTCTTATTGGAAGCGGCGTTCTTCGCATGGTTTGTGATTATGCAACCACTGGTCAGGCTCCCCTCATCCCCGGCCCTTCTCCCTGGGGAGAAGGGTGAAAGCTCCCGTGTGGTGAGATCGGAGCTCGGAAACTCCCCTCTCCCATCGGAAGAGGGGTTGGGGGAGAGGGCAACGAGAAAACAACTTTGAATTAAGCTGCCGCAGGTTTCTCAGGGTTGCGCAGCCGGATATGCAATTCCCTGAGCTGCTTTTCGTCCACCGGCGAAGGCGCCTGGGTAAGAAGGCATTGCGCCCGCTGGGTCTTCGGGAAGGCGATCACGTCGCGAATCGATTCCGCCCCGGTCATCAGCGTGACGATGCGGTCCAGGCCGAACGCGATCCCGCCATGCGGAGGCGCCCCGTACTGCAGCGCGTCGAGCAGGAATCCGAATTTCGCCCTGGCTTCTTCGGGTCCAATCGCAAGAGCTCGAAACACTTTGCTCTGCACTTCTTCCCTATGTATCCGAACGGACCCACCGCCGATTTCCCAGCCGTTCAAGACCATGTCGTAAGCCTTGGCCACGGCCTTGCCCGGGTCGGACTCCAGATAGTCCTCGTGTCCATCCTTGGGCGCCGTAAACGGATGGTGCATCGCGTTCCAGCGCTTTTCCTCCTCGTCGTACTCGAACATGGGAAAGTCCACCACCCACAGCGGCTTCCACTCCGACGAGGCCAGGCTGTGCTTCTTGCCGAACGCATCGTGGCCGATCTTCACCCGCAACGCGCCCAAGGCATCGTTCACCACTTTTGCCTTGCCCGCGCCGAAGAAAATCAGGTCGCCGTCTTTCGCGCCCGAGCGCTCGACAACGGATTTCAGTGCCTCGTCGGACAGGTTCTTCACGATGGGCGACTGCAGGCCCTCGCGGCCCTTGGCTATATCGTTGAACTTGATGTAGGCCAGGCCCTTGGCGCCGTAGATGCCGACGAACTCGGTGTAGGCATCGATTTCGCCGCGGGTCAGTTCGCCGCCCTTGGGGACGAGCAGGCCGGCCACGCGGCCGCCCGGCGTGGTGGCGGGACTGGAGAACACCTTGAACTCGACGCTCTTCATCACGTCGGTGAGCTCGGTGAATTGCAGTTTGACGCGCAGGTCGGGCTTGTCCGAGCCGTACAGGCGCATGGCCTCGGCATAGGGCATCACCGGGAAGGGGTTGGGCAGTTCCTCGCCCATGGCTTCCTTGAACACGCTGTGGAACATGCCCTCGAAAATGCCGCGGATCTCCTCCTCGCCGAGGAACGACGTCTCGCAATCGATCTGGGTGAACTCGGGCTGGCGGTCGGCGCGCAGGTCTTCGTCGCGGAAGCACTTGGTGATCTGGTAGTAGCGGTCGAAGCCCGACATCATGAGCATCTGCTTGAACAGCTGCGGCGACTGCGGCAGGGCGAAGAACTGGCCGTCGTGAACGCGCGAGGGCACCAGGTAGTCGCGCGCGCCCTCGGGCGTGGACTTGGTGAGCATGGGGGTCTCGATGTCGATGAACCCCTGGGCGTCGAGGTAGCGGCGCACCGACATGGCCACGCGGTAGCGCAGCATGAGGTTTTTCTGCATCTGCGGGCGGCGCAGGTCGATGACGCGGTGCGTGAGCCGCACGGTCTCGGACAGGTTCTCGTCGTCGAGCTGGAAGGGCGGCGTGAGCGCGGCATTGAGGATGTCCAGCGTATGCGCCAGCACTTCCACTTCGCCGCTCTTGATGTTGGCGTTGGTGGTGCCCTCGGGACGGCGGCGCACCAGGCCGGTCACCTTGAGCACGAATTCGTTGCGCACGCGCTCGGCATTGGCGAAAGTGTCCTTGCGGTCCGGGTCGCTGACCACCTGCACCAAGCCTTCGCGGTCGCGCAGGTCGACGAAAATCACTCCGCCATGGTCGCGGCGGCGGTGCGCCCAGCCGTACAGGGTGACGGTCTTGCCGAGGTCGGCGGCGCTGACGTCGCCGCAGTAATGAGTACGCATCAATCCGATCCGGGTAAGTGAAAACTCAAACCTTGTGTTCCGGCGCCGCTGCAATCGAAGAATCGCGCTGCAAAGCGGCCTGCGGGTCGCGTTGAAGCCCGGCGTGCGAAGGCGCGGGGACGGTGGGCGGCACCACCACGCCCATGGAAATGACGTATTTCAGCGCTTCGTCCACGGTCATGTTCAGTTCGATGGCCTCGGCGCGCGGCACCATGAGGAAAAAGCCCGAAGTGGGGTTGGGCGTGGTGGGCACGTACACGCTCACGTGGTCGTGCAGGTGGTTGGCCACGTCGCCGCCCGGGGCACCGGTGAGAAAGGCGATGGTCCAGCTTCCGGCGCGCGGATACTGCACCAAGAGCGCCTTGCGGAATGCCTGGCCGCCCGGAGCAAACAAGGTGTCGCTGACCTGCTTGACGCTGCCGTAAATGGCGTTCACCACGGGAATGCGCTTGAGTATGGCCTCCCAGATGAGCAACAGGCGCTGGCCGAGGATGTTGGACACGGCGATGCCGGTCGCGAACACCACCACCACGGTAAGCACCACGCCCACCATGGGATAGCGCCAGGCCGGCGGCAACACCGCCAGCGACTGGTCCATGGTGTTGATGATGGCCTTGAGCACCCATACGGTGATGCCCAGGGGTATCCAGACCAGAAGCCCGGTAATGAAATACTTCCTCATCGCAGTCGGCCAGAGGTCATATGAAGGGGCGCGCGGCCCCGGAGGGAGTGGACCGTCAGCCCGCCGAAGCCGCCGGAGCGGCGCTGCTGGAACTGCTGCCGGAGGAAGAGTCCTTGGACGAGGAATCCTTGGACGAGGAATCCTTGGAGGAAGAATCCGTGGAGGACGGCGCCTTGGAGCCGCCATCGGAGGACGAATCGGTCTTGGCGTCGCCGGCGCCCGGGGAGCCTGACTTGCCGTCCGCCCCGGCGGGCTTGGAGCCGTTCCTGAAATCGGTAACGTACCAGCCAGAACCCTTGAGCTGGAACTGCGGAGCCGTGAGCATCTTGCCGTAGGTGGACTTGCCGCACTCCGGGCACTCGGTCAGCGCAGGGTCGCTCATTTTTTGCAGATGGTCCTTCTGCAGCCCGCAGGACGAGCAACGGTAGGCATAGATCGGCATGAGGTCTCCTGTTTCGGTTCCGTCCGCCCAGTCAAGGGCGGACCGGGGATTATACGCGAACGGACGGTCTTTCCTCCACCCACATGGGGTGCAAGCTGCGGAATTTCAAGGGGATTGCGGCCGAGTAAACGCCCGGTGGCCGTCCGCCGGCGGCGTGGCCGAGGGGTGGCGGTCAGCCTTTTGACCGCCCAGCCGAGCGGTGGCGGTCAGCCTTTTGACCGCCCAGCCGAGCGGTGGCGTCAGCCCTCGACCGCCTAGCCCGGAATAATCGCAGCCTCGTCGCGGCGGCTTTCGCCACGGCTGTCCACCCAGCTTACGGCCACGCTCTCGCCGGCCTTGGCGCCCGAAAAGCGGAAGGCGAACTGGGGATTGCGCGACACGGTGGGGCCGCACTGGGCCGAAAAAACGGTCTGGCCGCGGTGGGTGACGCTGACCCGCTGCACGAACCAGGCCGGCACCACCTTGCCGTCGGCGCCGGTGCGGCGGCCGGTTTCCATGTCGTGCACCAGGCGGATGCGCACCTCGGCGGTATCGCCTTTTACCACCGCCCGTATGCGGGTGGGCTCAGTCACGTCGCGCTCATTCGCAGCCGCCCTGCACCAGCTTCACGGCGCGCCGGGCGTGGTAGTAGCGGCCCGTGGCCCGCACCAGCGCCACCACGTTGCCGCTTTCGGCCATGCGCAGGTTCAGGTTCACCCAGGGGTCGGTGCCGGCCGGAATGTCGATCACCGCCGAGAGCGCCGTGGGGTTCCTGTCCACCAGCAGCGCGATGGCCTCGGTGCCGGGGATGTCGCTAGCAACGGTGACCGGAACCGTTCCCCCCGTATCGGACACTTCCGGAGCTTCAATGCGGATATCGGGGCTTTCCACGGCGCCGCCGGCGCCCAGGGCTTTCAGGGCCGTATCCAGGTCGGCGGCGCCGAAAGCGGCGGCGTTCCACGCCATCCCCGATTGGGCTGGCGCGGCGGGCGCAAAACCGGCAGCCACCAGTGCGGCCAGAAGGCCCCCGCC
>DATNCF010000568.1:0-3515 GCA_035571675.1 Burkholderiales bacterium
GTTCGTGCGACACGGACAGCTTCGGCAGGGAATACAGATTCCCGCGGTGGGTCACCGGACCGCCTTTCCAGAGTTCCCGCAGCAGGTCGACCATTTCGTCGAAGTACTGGCCCCTTCGGTCAAAATCGGCGCCGAGCGCGAGGAATTCCTCTTTCTTCCAGCCGGCGCCCATGCCAAGGATGAAGCGACCCTTGGACAGGTTCTGCAAGGTGACCGCGGCGACCGCCGACAGCAGCGGGTGGCGCATCGGCAGCACGTAAATTCCCGTGCCGATGCCAATGCGGCTGGTGCACGCCGAGATCGCGCCCAGCACGCTCCATATGTCGTAGAAGAGCTGGTCCTTGCGCAGGATTCCGGCCTGGTACGGGTGCTCGGTCACGTTTTCGATGGGCGCGACCACATGCTCGCCGACCCACACCCTTTCGAACCCGAGTTCCTCGGCGAGGCGCGCGAGTTCGACGACTTCGGAGGCCGTGTGGTTGCCCCAGGTGTTCAGTGCGATGCCTATTTGTGCCTCCTGCTGTCGGCCTTAAATGGCGTCAGGCAACCGGATAGAACCGGCCCGGCCCCCGCACAATCTCGTCGAGCAGGGCGGGGGGGCGGAAGCGCTCTCCGTAGCGCTTCGACGCCTCGGCACAGCGGTCCCGGAACGCCTTCGCGCCGATCATGTCGACGTACGAAAACGGCCCCCCGGTCCACGGCGCGAATCCCCATCCCAGCAGTGCGGCAACATCGCCGTCCGCGGGCGAACCTATTACCTTCTCTTCCAGGCAGCGGATGGCTTCGATGGCCTGGATGTCCATGAGGCGCTCCCTGACCGCCTCAAGCGAGGGCTGCTTGACACCCTTTGGGCAGAGGTCCGCCAGCCCAGGCCACAGGCGACGTGTTCCATCGTCCAGATGATCGTAGTACCCCTTGCGGACCTTCTTGCCCAGGCGGCCTTCCTTCTCGACCATATGTTGCAGGAGCTTCATCCCGGGCGACTGAACATAGGCGGAGCCGAGATCCTTGGCCGTCTGGATGTTCACCTTGTGGAGCAGTTCCAGCGTCACCTCGTCGCAGATCTGCAGCGGCGGAACTGGCATTCCCGAAACGCGCCCCGCGTTCTCGATGAGGGCGGGCGAGATGCCCTCGGTCAGCATGTAGAACGACTCGTGCCAGTAGGTGGTGAACACGCGACTGGTATAGAAACCCCGGCTGTCGTTGACGACGATCGGCGTCTTGCCGATCTGGCGGGAGAAGTCCATCGCGGCGGCTATGGCCTTCGCGCCCGTGTTCTTGCCGACGATGACTTCCACCAGGCTCATCCGCTCAACCGGGGAAAAGAAATGCATCCCGACGAACTGCTCGGGGTGCGTAGCCGCGTCCGCCAGTCCGGTGATCGGCAGGGTGGAGGTGTTTGAGGCGAATACCGCGTCCGGCCCGATGACGCTCTGGGCCTTGCGGGTGACGTCCGCCTTCACCGCCCGGTCCTCGAAGACGGCTTCGATGACCAGGGGTACTCCGGCCAGTTCCGAGTAATCCGTGGTTGCCTTTACCCTGGAGAGGATATCCTTCACTGCAGCCTCGGACATTCGGCCTTTTGCGACGGCGCCGGCGTTGAATTTCCGGATATGGTCCAGTGCGCGCTCGGATGACTCCTGATCCCGATCGATCACAACCACTTCGATTCCGGCGAGCGCGGCAACATGCGCGATGGCGGCCCCCATCATTCCAGCACCCAGGACTCCCAGGCGTTTCACGGTCTGCTTGGGGATTGCCTCGGGGCGGCGCTCCAGTTTGTTGGCTTTCTGAAGGTTCACGAACTTCGTCCTGATCATTGCCCGTGACACCGGCGACAGCATGCAGCGAACGAAGCACCAGGTTTCGACCTTCAACGCCCTGTCGAAAGGCAGCAGGGCGCCTTCATACACGGCGCGCAGGATCTGGTCCTGCGCCGGGTAATTGCCGTTGTTCTTTTTCCGCTGGGTCGCGTAGAGAACCGCGAGCCGGTCGGCGCCGGGCCCCGTGCGCGGGTTGAGGCCAGGGGGCTGAAAGCCCTGGACATCCCAGGGCTTGGTGGCGCTTGCCGCGCCGGCGGTCTTGATCCACTCGCATGCCGCATCGAGCAGTTGCGCCGCCGGCACCACCCGGTCGATGAGGCCCATCTTGGCGGCTTCCTGGGCGGTCAGCCCGGTGCCGTCGAGGAGCAAAGGCAGGGCGCGCTCGATTCCGAGCATCCGCAGGGTCCGCTGGGTTCCGCCCGCGCCCGGCAGAAGGCCGATGGAGCCCTCCGGAAGGCCGACGCGGAGGCCCGGAACGTCGGCGGCGATTCGATGGTGGCAGGCGAGACACAATTCGAAGCCGCCGCCCAGCGCGGTCCCGTTTATCGCGGCGACGAAGGGCTTTCCTCCGGTCTCGAGGCGGCGATACAGATTCTGGAGAATCATCACCTCGTCGAAAATCCGCCGTGCCTTGACCGGCACCGGCTCATCGGAGTCCGGGGCCATGTCGGTGATCGTCGAAAGATCCGCTCCGGCGAGGAATGCCTTCTTTCCGCTCGTGACCACAACGCCCTTGACCGTCGCATCCGAGAGGACCTGCTCGACCGCCACGCGAAAATCCTCGATGGACCGCGCGTCGAGAACATTCATGCTGCGCCCGGGCAGGTCCCAGGTGATGACCGCGACCCCGGCGGGGTCCACCTTCACTAAAACGCTTTTCGTCATTTCAACGCTTTTCGTCATGTTCTATACCCGCTCGATGATCATCGTCGTGCCCATCCCGGCCCCGACGCACAGGGTGATGAGCGCCGTTGTGCCGTCGCGGCGTTCCAGTTCATCCAGGACGGTGCCAACCAGCATGGCGCCGGAGGCGCCGAGCGGGTGTCCCATCGCAATCGCACCCCCATTGACGTTGACCCGCGCCGGGTCGACCTCCATGAGCTTCATGAAGAACAGCGGTACCGACGCAAACGCTTCGTTGACTTCGAAGAGGTCGATGTCCGACGCCTTCATTCCCGCCCTCGCCAGGGCGCGCCGGCTGGCCTCGACCGGCCCCGTCAGCATGATGCAGGGCTCCGACCCCACGGAACAGAACGACCGCACGCGCGCACGGCGTTTGAGTCCCGCGCGCTCGCCCCCGGCAGAGCTGCCCAGAAGGACCAAGGCCGCGCCGTCGACGACGCCGGATGAATTTCCGGCATGGTGCACATGATCGATCTTCTCGAGCTCCGGATAGTGCGTGAGCGCGATCGCGTCGAAGCCGGCTTCCTCGCCGAGCGCCTTGAACGATGGCTTCAGCTTTGACAGGCTTTCGAGCGTGGTCTGGCGCGGGTGTTCGTCTTGATCGAGAAGGGTCATGCCGAGATCGTCCCGCACGGGGACGATCGACTTCTGGAAGCGGCCCGCTTCCCGCGCGGCCAGGGCTCTTGCCTGGCTGGTGACGGCGAAGTTGTCGACATCCTCGCGGGAGAATCCCCATTTCGTTGCGATGAGGTCGGCGCTGACGCCTTGAGGCACGAATCGTGTCTTGAT
>DATNCF010000569.1:0-3349 GCA_035571675.1 Burkholderiales bacterium
CGGTTAGCCGCCGGGCCGCTGTGTTACGATGTAATACGCATAGGAGCAGAGCCATGGCCACTCTCACCATTCGCCTCGACGACCAGCTTGAAAAGCAGTTGTCCAAGCTGGCCAAGGAGAAAAACCGCACCAAAAGCGAGTTGGTGCGCGACATCCTGCGTCGCTACACGACCGCGGAACTTTTTTCCGTGGCGAGAAAACGCCTTCAGCCTTATGCGGAAAAGGCGGGTTATCTCACGGATGAGGAATTCTTCCGGGACTTTTCTTGAAGGTCTTCCCGGACACCAATGTCCTGTTGAGCGCTTTTTTCGGCCGCGGACTGTGTGCCGACCTGCTGGCCGCGCTGCTGGAAGGCGAGGAGCACGAGATCGTCATAGGCGAACCGGTCATGCGGGAATTCGTGCGCATTGCACGAGGCAAGTTCCACGTTCCTGATGCGGACCTGTCCTATGCCCTGGAAGTCTGCTCGAGATTGACAAAGGCCGGAGCGGCATCGAGGCCGTACGCGGCCGAGGCGTCCAAGGCACGGGACCCGGACGACATCCCCGTCCTCGCCTGTGCCCTGGCGGCCAAGGTGGACTGGTTCGTGACCGGCGACAAAGCCCTGCTCGATCTTGGCCGGCTCTCAGGCATGCGGATACTCCCTACCAGGCAGGCCTGGCAGTCGCTACGCGGCATGTAGCACCCATGCCTCGAACTCCCGTCCGTTGGGCTATGATTTTCGGCCATCCGATAAAAATCAAACTCACCAAGGAGCGGCCATGAAACTCACCAGCAACAGCTTCAAGGACGGCGCGTACCTGGACATGCAGCACATCCTGTCCGCCGATTTTGGCTTTGGCTGCGGCGGCGGCAACAAGTCGCCCCACCTGAAGTGGGAAGACGCGCCGGCCGGCACCAAGACCTTTGCCGTCACCTGCTTCGATCCCGACGCGCCCACCGGCAGCGGCTTTTGGCATTGGGTGGTGGCCAACATCCCGGCTGCGGTGACCGAATTGCCGCTGGGCGCTGGCGATCCTGCCGCGGGCGTGCTCAAAGCCCCGGCCGTGCAAGTGCGCACCGATTTCAGCAAGCCGGGTTACGGCGGCCCTTGCCCGCCCCAGGGCGACCATCCGCACCGCTATCTTTTCACCGTCTACGCCGTGGGCGGGGAGTTGCAGGTCACCCCCGACACCTCCGCCGCCGTGGTGGGCTTTCAGTTGCATTTCAATACCCTGGCCAAGGCCACGCTCATGGGGCTGTTCAAGCGCGCCTGAGGCTGTTTCTTGACAGGCCCGGCCACCTAGCCGGGTTCACCCCTTCCCGCGATGCAATATTGATTCCGCGACGCCCGCAGGCGTAGCATGGTCTTGGCGCGGATTCCCGCGTTCCATTTCCGGCCACAGGAGGTTCCCGCAATTCCCCGTTAGTGTCGCAATCGCAGTGGCCGCCCGTCGTTTCAGCTCCACAGGAGGGAAACATGACCATCAAGGTCTCCATGACCGTCAATGGCAAGGCCGTCAGCGCAGAAGTCGAGGAACGCACCCTGCTCGTGCAGTACATCCGCGAGGCCTTGCGCCTGACCGGGACCCACGTAGGCTGCGACACCGCGCAATGCGGCGCCTGCACCATCCATCTCGACGGCCGGGCGGTGAAATCCTGCAACATGCTGGCCATGCAAGCCGAGGGCGCCAAGGTCACGACCATCGAGGGCATCGCGGCGGCCGACGGCACCCTGCATCCCATGCAGGCGGCGTTCAAGGAGCATCACGGCCTGCAATGCGGCTTCTGCACCCCCGGCATGGTCATGAGCGCCATCGACCTGCTGAAGAACACGCCCCACCCCACCGTACAGCAGATCCGCGAGCAGCTGGACGGCAACCTGTGCCGCTGCACCGGCTACCACAACATCGTCAAGGCGGTGCAAGCCGCCGCTGAAAACGCGGGGAGATAACCATGGGCGACATGAATTTCATCGGCCAGTCGGTCAAGCGGCGCGAGGATTACCGTTTCCTGACCGGCAGCGGCAACTACACCGACGACATCGTCCTGCCCCAGCAGAGCCACGCCTCGTTCGTGCGCTCGCCGCATGCGCACGCGCGCATCCGCTCCATCGACAAGGCGGCGGCGCTCAAGGCCCCGGGGGTGATCGCCGTGTTCACCGGCGACGACATCGCCGCCGCCAAGATCAACGGCCTGCCCTGCGGCTGGCTCATCACTGACGTGAACGGCCAGCCCATGAAGGAGCCGCCGCACCCGGTGCTGGCCCAGGGCAAGGTGCGCTACGTGGGCGATCACGTGGCCGTGGTGATTGCGGAGACGGCGCAGCAGGCGCGCGACGCGGCCGAAAAAATCGCCGTGGACTACGAAGCGCTGCCGGCCGTGGTGCGCGCCGGCGACGCGCGCGCCAAGGGTGCGGCGGTGGTGCACGACATCGCGCCCGACAACACCTGTTATGTCTGGGGCCTGGGCGACAAGGCGGCCGTGGACAAGGCCATCAAGGAGGCCGCGCACGTCACCACGTTGGAGTTCGTCAACAACCGCCTCATTCCCAACGCCATCGAACCGCGCTCGGCCAACGCCGCCTATTCGCGCGCCGACGACAGCTACACCCTGTACGTCTCCAGCCAGAATCCGCACGTGGAGCGGCTGCTCATGACGGCCTTCGTGCTCGGCCTGCCCGAGCACAAGGTGCGCGTGGTGGCGCCCGACGTGGGCGGCGGCTTCGGCTCCAAGATCTACCTGTACGCCGAGGAAGTGGTGCTCACCTGGGCCTCCAAGCAGATCAACCGCCCCATCAAGTGGACGGCCGACCGGGCCGAGGCCTTCCAGTCCGACGCCCACGGCCGCGACCACGTCACCCGCGCCGAGTTGGCCATGGACAGGAACGGCAAGTTCACGGCGCTGCGCGTGACCACCACCGCCAACCTGGGGGCGTATCTCTCGACGTTCTCGTCCTGCATTCCCACCATCCTGTACGCCACCCTGCTCGCGGGCCAGTACACCACGCCGGCCATCTACGCCGAGGTCACGGCGGTGTTCACCAACACCGCGCCCGTGGACGCCTATCGCGGCGCCGGCCGGCCCGAGGCCACCTACGTGGTGGAGCGCATCGTGGAGCAGGCGGCGCGCGAAATGAAGTTCGACCCGGCGGAAATCCGCCGCCGCAACTTCATCACCGCCTTCCCCTACCAGACGCCGGTGGCGCTGCTGTACGACACGGGCAATTACGAGGCCACGCTGGCCGACGCGCAGAAGGCGGCCGACGTGGCCGGCTTTCCGGCGCGGCGCGCCGAGGCCGCCAAGCGCGGCAAGCTGCGCGGCCTGGGCTATGCCTGCTACATCGAGGCCTGCGGCATCGCGCCGTCCA
>DATNCF010000570.1:0-6190 GCA_035571675.1 Burkholderiales bacterium
GAGCGCCTGCGGCTGGAGCAACTGCAGTTCGCGCTGGGCGCGGGCCGCGCCAGTCTCGACGGCGAGTTGCAGCTTGCGGGCGAGCAGTCCTTCAAGGCTACCGTCCGCCTGGCGGGTGTCGACCCCGCGGCGCTGGGCTCATTCCCAAAGGCGCTGCTCAACGCCACGCTGGAGGCGGACGGCAAGCTGAAAGCCAAGGGATCGGTAAGCTGGCAGACGCACGTGCGCGTGCAGTTCACCGACAGCCGCCTGTTCGATAGGCCGCTGTCGGGACGCGCCCAGGCCGACCTGGATGCGCGCTCGGCGCAGCGCATCGACGCGGCGCTGAGCCTGGGCAAGAACACTGTGGCCGCGAACGGCGCACTGGCCTGGGCCGGCCCCGGCGCGGAGACTCGCCTCAACCTGCGCGCCGGCGTGCCCGAGCTGCAGCAATTCGACCCGCGCTTCCAGGGCGCGGTGGACGCCGAGGCCGAATTGCGCGGCACGCTCCGGGCGCCGGCGGGCAAGCTGTCACTGCGCGCCAAAGAGCTGGTCACCAGCCTGGGCCCGCGCGGGGTGCGCGTGGCCAATGCCGATGTGGCCGCCACGCTGGAGGCGGCGACGCGCGCCACGCTGCGCGTGGCCGCGTCTGAAATTGTCGTCTCCGATCCGGTCTCGGGCAACTTCGCCTGGACGCAGCCACGCGCGGCCCTGGAGGGACGCCGCATCGCCAACTCCATGGCGGCCGCCGCCGCGACGGAGCGGACCGCACTTCTCAACGATTGGCTCAACGACGCCTGGACCGGCACGCTCACCGCCCTGCAAGCCGGCGGGGCGTGGCCCATGCGGCTCACCGCGCCGGCCACCTTCAGGCTGGGCGCGACGGACACGCAGGGGCGCCGTTCCCTGTCGCTCGCCTCGCTCAACATGGATGTGGTGGGCGGGCAGGCGCGCATCGCCGAACTCGACTGGGGCCCCGGCCAGTTGCGCACGCGCGGCGAACTTGCCGCGTTGCCGGTATCACCCTTCCTGGCCGTGTTGAACACGCCCTTCGCTCCGTCCAGCACGCTCAAGCTGGACGGCCAGTGGCGCTTCGACAACCTGCTCGCCGGCACGGCCGGGAGCGCCGATATCCAGATACAGCGCCGCTCGGGCGACCTCACCTTGTCAACGGGCGACAAATATGCGCTGGGTCTGTCCGAGCTGCGCCTGGCCGCCCATGGCGGGGGAGGCAGCGCCAAGCAGGGCCAGGCCGCGGCGGGACAAACCATTGCGCTGGACATGCGCCTCGCCAGCGCGCTGCTCGGCAACGTGACCGCCTCGGGCCGGGTGACGCCGCCGGCCAACGCGGACGAGACACTCATGAACACCGCGCTTGCCGTTACCGCCCAACTGGACCTGCCCAATCTGCGCGGCCTCACTTCGCTGGCCGACAATTCGGCCGCCGACATCGGTGGCCGGGCGCATGCCGAATTCCGCGCGGCGGGCACGCTGGCCGAGCCGCAGCTCACGGGCGAGTTGTCCATGGACGGCCTGCGCATCACCGCGCCGCCGCAGGGCATCGACCTGCGCGACGGCAGCCTGCGCGCCACGCTGGAAGGACGCACGCTGACACTAAAGAGCTTCACCATGGCCGGGCCGGCGGGACGGCTGAGCGCCACCGGCCGGCTGCCCCTGTCCAGCCTGGGTGGCGGCCAAGGCGGACCGAGCGCCGACCTGCAAGCCGGCAACGTGGCCTGGAAGGCCGAGGGACTGCAATTGCTGAACCGGCCGGACCGGCGGGCGCGCATCAGCGGCGAGGGCAGCGTGAGCTTCGAGCCCGGTGCGGATTCGAAGGCCGCCCCGCTGCTCACCCTGCGCGGCAAAGTGAGCGTGGACCAGGGCCGTTTCGATTTCGACCGCGGCGAGCGCGTGGCGCTGGGCGACGACGTGCACATCGTGGGCGGCAAGGATCCGCGCAAGCCCGACGCCCGCGCCAGCCTGCCGCGCATCGCCGTGGACCTGGACCTCGCCACCGGCGAGCAGATTTCCGTGATCGGCGCCGGGCTGGACGCGCGCCTGGCGGGCAACGTCCGTATCAGCGGCCGCGCCGACGTGGCGCTAGGCGCCAGGGGCCGCCTGCACGTCACCTCGGGCACCTATCTGCTGGCCGGGCAGAAACTCACCATCGAGCGCGGCGACCTGATTTTCGACGGGCCGCTCGACAACCCGGCCCTGGATATCCTGGTGCTGCGCAAGAACCTGCCCGTGGAGGCCGGCGCGCAGATCAGCGGCACGGCGCGCGTGCCGTCGGTGCAGCTCGTGTCCACGCCCCCCGTGCCCGACGGTGAAAAGCTCGCCTGGATCGTGCTCGGCCGCGGACTGGACGCCGCCGGCGGCGCCGACCTGGGCCTGCTGCAGGCAGCGGTCGGACTGGTGGGCAGCAACCGGGCGCCGCTCACCCAGCGCGTGGCGCGCAATGTGGGCCTGGACGACATCAGCTTCCGCTCCACCGAGGCGGGCCAAAACGCCCTGGCCCTAGGCAAGCGCCTGTCGGACCGGCTGTATGTGGAGGTGGAGCAGGGCCTGCAGGTGGCGAGCAGCCTGTTGCGGCTCAACTTCGTGCTGTCTCGGACGGTGACCGCGCGCATCGAAGCCGGCAGCACGGCCGGCACGGCCACCGGCGGGGTGGGGCTGTATTACCGGCGTTCGTTCGAATAAGAACTCTACATCTTGGGCAAGGTAACGCCCTGCTGCCCCTGATACTTTCCACCGCGGTCCTTGTACGAGGTTTCGCACACCTCGTCGGACTCGAAAAAGATCACCTGCGCCACGCCCTCGTTGGCGTAAATCTTCGCCGGCAGTGGCGTGGTGTTGGAGAACTCCAGCGTGACGTAACCCTCCCACTCGGGCTCGAAGGGCGTGACGTTGACAATGATGCCGCAGCGCGCATAGGTGCTCTTCCCCAGGCACACCGTGAGCACATTGCGCGGAATGCGGAAGTACTCCACGGTGCGCGCCAGGGCGAAGGAATTGGGCGGGATGATGCACACCTCGCCCCTAAAATCCACGAAGGATTTCTCGTCGAAGTTCTTGGGATCGACGATGGTGGAGTTGATGTTGGTGAAGATCTTGAAATCGTTTGAGCAGCGGATGTCGTAGCCGTAGCTGGAAGTGCCGTAGGACACGATGCGCTGGCCGTCCACCGAGCGCACCTGCCCCGCCTCGAAGGGCTCGATCATGCCGTGCTCGGCCGCCATGCGGCGGATCCACTTGTCAGACTTTATGCTCACTGCGCCTCCCGGGCCGCCTAGGTGTTCTGGATGACGATGTTGGGGAACTTCGCCGTCATGTCTTTGTGCTTTTCGGCGATTTTCACCGCCGCGCGGCGCGCGATGGTGCGGTAGATGTCGGCCACGCGCCCATTGGGATCGGCCACCACCGGCGGCTTGCCCGAGTCGGTCTGCTCGCGCACCTTGATGTCCAGGGGAAGCTGGCCCAGCACCTCCACGCCGTAGTCCTTGCCCATGCGCTCGGCGCCGCCCTCGCCGAAAATGTGCTCCTCGTGGCCGCAGTTGGAGCAGATGTGCAGGCTCATGTTCTCGACAATGCCGAGGATGGGCACGCCCACCTTCTCGAACATCTTGAGGCCCTTGCGCGCGTCGAGCAGGGCGATGTCCTGGGGGGTGGTGACGATGACGGCGCCGGTGACCGGCACCTTCTGCGCCAGGGTCAACTGGATGTCGCCGGTGCCGGGCGGCATGTCCACGATCAGGTAGTCCACATCGCGCCAGCGCGTGTCGCGCAGCAGTTGTTCCAGGGCCGAGGTCACCATGGGCCCGCGCCACACCATGGGCTGGTCGGGGTCGATGAGGAAGCCGATGGAATTGGCCTGGATGCCGTGGCCCACCATGGGCTCGAAGCTCTTGCCGTCCTTGGTCTCGGGCCGGCCCGAAATACCCAGCATGGTCGGTTGGGACGGGCCATAGATGTCGGCATCCAGCAGCCCGACCGTGGCGCCCTCGGCCGCCAGCGCCAGGGCGAGGTTGACCGCGGTGGTGGACTTGCCCACCCCGCCCTTGCCCGAGGCCACGGCGATGATGTTCTTCACGCCGGGGATGAGCTTGACGCCGCGCTGCACTTCGTGCGGCACGATCTTGACCGTCACCGCGGCATTCACCGCGCTGACGCCGGGCACGGCCTTGAGCGCGGCCACCACCATGCCCCGCATGGGCTCGAGCTGGGTCTTGGCCGGATAGCCCAGTTCCACGTCCAGCGAAACCGCGCCCTTGTCATCGACGCGGATATTGCGCGCCGCCTTGCTCGACATCAGGTCGGTGCGGGTGTTTGGGTCGACGACGCCCGCAAGCGCCGCCTGGATTTGTTCGACAGTGACTGCCATGAGAAGAACTCCTTGCCCGGAAAGCGCCATCCGCGGGACCGGATCGGCCGATCGGGGAATCGGTCATTTTACCCCGCGCGGGGATGCTCCCGGAGCCGCCTGGGCAGGCAGGCTAGAATATGCGGTCCTCACTCGCCCATTTCGTAAAGACCTCCGTGCGCCGCCTTTTCGTCACCACCGCCCTGCCCTACGCCAACGGTTCGTTCCACATCGGCCACATCATGGAGTACATCCAGGCCGACATCTGGGTGCGGTTCCAGCGCATGCAGGGCAGCGAGGTGCATTTCGTGGGCGCCGACGACGCCCACGGCGCGCCCATCATGCTCCGCGCCGAGGCCGAGGGCATCACGCCCCAGCAACTGGTGGGGCGCATCGCCGCCGAACGGCCCAAGTACCTCGAAGGCTTCCACATCTCCTTCGACAACTGGCATTCCACCGATTCGCCGGAAAACACCGAGCTGTCGCAGGACATCTACCGCCGGCTCAAGGCGCGCGGCCTGATCTACAAGAAGCCGGTGGAGCAGTTCTACGACCCGGTGAAGGGCATGTTCCTCGCCGACCGCTACATCAAGGGCGAGTGTCCCGTCTGTCATTCCAAGGACCAGTACGGCGACGCCTGCGAGGTGTGCAGCTCGGTGTACGCGCCCACCGAGTTGATCAATCCCTATTCCACGCTGTCGGGCGCGGCGCCGGTCATGAAATCCTCGGACCACTTCTTTTTCAGGCTGTCCGATCCGGAGTGCGTCAGCTTCCTGCGCGACTGGACGGGCAAAGGGCGGCTGCAGTCGCAGGTGGCCAACAAGGCCAAGGAGTGGCTGGAAGGCGGCGCGGGCGAGGACGGCAACAGCGCGGCGCTGGGCGACTGGGACATTTCCCGCGACGCGCCCTACTTCGGCATCCCCATTCCCGACGCGCCGGGCAAGTACTTCTACGTGTGGTTGGACGCCCCGGTGGGCTACCTCGCCAGCTTCAAGAACTACTGCGCCAAGAAGGGCCTCGACTTCGAGGCCTTCCTCGCCGACCCCAATGCAGAGCAGATCCACTTCATCGGCAAGGACATCATCTACTTCCACACCCTGTTCTGGCCAGCCATGCTGAAGTTCGCGGGCACGCCGTACAAAGTACCTGACAGCATTTACGTGCACGGCTTCATCACCGTGTCCGGGGAAAAGATGTCCAAGTCGCGGGGGACGGGCATTTCACCGCTTAGATATCTAGATATCGGGATGAATCCCGAGTGGCTGCGCTATTACATCGCGGCGAAGTTGAATTCGAACGTGGAAGACGTCGATTTCAACGCCGAGGATTTCATTGCGCGGGTGAACAGCGACCTGGTGGGCAAATATGTCAACATCGCCAGCCGCGCGGCCAACTTCATTGCCAAGCATTTCCAGGGGCAATTGAAATTCACGACCGACACCGGCCCGTTGGTGGACGGCACGCGCATGCTCGCCACCCAGGTGCGCGACAGCTACGAAGTGCGTGAATTCGGGCGTGCCATCCGCGACATCATGGGCACGGCCGACCGCATCAATCAGGAATTCGACGCCGCGCAGCCTTGGCTGCTGGCCAAGGACCCGTCCAAGGCCGCGGAACTGCAGGACATCTGCTCGCGCACGCTGCAGGGGTTCAAACTTCTGACCGTATTGCTCGCGCCCATCATCCCCAAGACAGCTTCACGGGTGGCACGCGAGTTGTTCGGTCTGGAGCGCGATTTCACCTGGGCCGATGCCGACATTTTGCCCGAGCGCATCAATCCCTATTCGCACCTGATCACGCGGGTTGATCCGAAATTGCTGGATGCTTTGTTCGAGCCGCCGACTGAAAGCA
>DATNCF010000571.1:0-10438 GCA_035571675.1 Burkholderiales bacterium
TCAAGCAGCCCATCCTGCACGGCCTGTGCACCTACGGCGTGGCGGGGCGCGCCATCCTCAAGGCCATCTGCGGCTACGATCCCACCAAGCTTACCGGCGTGAGCGCGCGGTTCTCCTCGCCCGTGTACCCCGGCGAAACCATCCGCACCGAGATGTATCGCGACGGCAAGCGCGTACTGTTCCGCTCGCGCGTGGTGGAGCGCGATGTGGTGGTGCTGAACAACGGCGTCGCCACCCTGGCCTGACGCTGAGATACGGTATGGCATACAAGGCCCATTACCTGGCCCGCCGCAACCCGGCCACCCCGGCCGAGGGCTGGCCGCGACTGTGGCGCTCGCACGCCGCCTTCGCCGGCCAGTTCGGCCAGATCGGCGGCAGGTTTTTGTCGGTGATGCAATGCAGTCGGGTGCTGGACAAGGACTTTCCCGGCGCGTCCACCGGCTACGACGGCGTGGCGGTGCTGGCCTATCAGACCAGGGAAGACGCGCAAATGCAGCTTCCGCCCGACATCCGCGTGAAGATCGACGCGGACGAGTTGCGCGTGTTCGACGGCTACGTGGCGAACTTCTTCATGAACTCGCGCGAACACGTGGTGCAGGACAAGGGGTTCGACCGCGCGCGGGGCAGGGCCGCCCTCATATCGTTTCTTCGCGGGACGCCCGGCGTAAGCCGTGAGACGCTCACCCGGGCCTGGTGCGACCGCCATGCCGGCGACATCCCGGGCGTCGTGCGCGCCGTGGTGAACGAGATCGACGGCAACGCCCCACCGGGCTATGAATGCGACGCGGTGGCGGAATTGTGGTTCCCCAGCGCCGATGAGGCGCTGGCCTCGTTCGCACACTCGTCAAGGCGGGCGGAGCTGGATAAGCAGATGGACGCTGTGCGGCTCCCCAACCCCGTCCAGATGTTCACCTACGTCACTCACTCCTGGTCAGCGCCCACAGCGGGGTAGATCGGGCTACTCATTCACAAGGAGAGGAAGAAATGCTGAACGCATCCGCTACCGAAGAGGTCCCCCAGTCCGCCGACGCCGTCTGGAAAGTCATCGGGGACTTCGACGACATCCGCAAATGGGCCCCGGCCATCATGGCCACGGTGTCCGAGCAGACGCCCGAGGGCAGGGTGCGCACCCTGACCATGCCGCCCGACGGCAAGCAGGTCAAGGAACTCATGATCGCGAGCAGCCAATATTCCTATACGTACACCATCGTCGGTGGGGTGAAGGGCAGTTCCAGCACCGTGAGCGTGGTGCCCGTGGACGGTTCCAAGTCGCGCATCGAGCTGAAGGCCGAGTTTGCGGCTCCGGCTGGGACCAGCGACGAGGACGCAGTGGCCGGGCGCATGAAATTCCTGCGCGGCAACATCAAGGCCATGAAGAAGGCGCTGGGCGTGGCCTGAGCCGCGGCCGGTTCACGAAAGCGGCGGGGCAGCCCGCCGCTTTTTTTTGCGTGCTGCCCGTGAGCGCTGGGACCAGGATCGCAGTTGATGCTGGAATGGCTGCCTGCGTCCCCGGTCAGGCGTTGCGGAACTTGGGCGCGCGCTTTTCCTTGCGGGCGTTGCGCTTCTCCTGGGCGTCTTCCGTGGCATTCACCATGGCAATGGCGCGGGTCTCGAAAATCACGGCCTGTTCCACGCTGCCGGCGTGCATGTTCTGATACATGTTCTGCTTGGTGAGCCACACGTCCAGCGGAGCGTTCACGATGATATTGTTCGCGATGTCCAGCACGGTCTCCATGAGCTTGTCATCGGGCACGGTTTGCAGCACCAGGCCGATGCGCTCGGCCTCGTCGGCCAGCACCGGGCGCGCGGTGAGCAGCAGTTCGGCGGCGCGCTGCGCGCCCACCACGCGCGGCAGCAGGTAGGACAGCCCGATTTCCGAGCCCGTGCCGGCATTGTGAAAGGCGTTCACGAACTTGGCCGACTGCGCCGCGATGGCCATGTCGCAGGCCAGCGCCATGCTGTAGCCCAGGCCGGCGGCCGAACCGTTCACCGCCGCGATCACCGGCTGCGGCAGGTTGCGCAGCACTGAGGTGATGCGGTTGAGCTCGTTCATGAAGTGCAGCGACGAATGCAGCTTGCCCACGCCCTCGGCCACCCAGGTGCGCGAATTGTCAGGGTTGACGTTGTCGTGGCCCGCGCAGAAGCCCTTTCCGGCGCCGGTGATGACCAGCACGCGGGTGTGCGGATCGCGGCCGGTGTCGCGCAGGATGTCCAGCAGGTCCAGGTACATGCCCGCATGGAAGGCGTTCAGCGCCTCGGGCCGGTTGAATGTCACCCGCTTGACCTGGGGTGCGGGGTTGTCGACCAGTATGGCGGACATGCGTTCTCCTTCAGTAAATGCCCGGGGGGCCGGGATGGGGAAGTATAGGGTTTTTGGGCGGGCCCTTAACGGTCGTTCAATTGGGGCGCATGAGCAGCCAGGCCCGGGCGGCTTTGCCCCCTGCGCGGCCCCCATGCATTGCCGGAATCTCTCAAAAAGATGGACAATCCGGGCATTCCCCTCCAGACATTGGCATGGATCCTGAAGCGTTTAAGCAATACCTGGCCGCCCTGAGCGAGCAGTACCGGGCTTCGCTGTCGGAAAAGCTGTCGCACATCGAGCAGGTCTGGGCGATGTTGGGCGCGGGCTCGACGGCGGCCGCGCCCATGACGGCGCTGCACCGGGAACTGCACTCCCTTGCCGGGTCGGCCAAGACCTTCGGCCTGCCGGAAGTCAGCGAAGCTGCGCGCGCCGCCGAGTTCTTCATCGAGCCCTACTGCCTGGTGGGGGCGCTCCCGGCCGCGCGGAAGCTGGCGGAGTTCGAACATCTGCTGGCCGAACTCAAGCGCGCGGCGGGTGTCGCCCCGGATGCCGATCCTGTCACCCGGCGCGTCCCCTGACCGGCGGGACACGTCAGTGATCGGCGCCGGCACCCTTGGCTGCACAAGGGGTAGTCCTGCGGGCTTCAGCATGCGTACCGCGGTTCACAGGTGATGCACCGCGTGGTGCTGAGGCCAGTCTTTGCGCCTGGGCCACGTCCTTGCGACTAGGCCACGTCCTTGCGCCACTTGACCGCGGATTCGGTTTCTTCCACCAGCGCCAGGACCCGGGTGGCGTATTCGTACAGGCGATCACCCTCCGCGGTGGCTTTCACTCCACGCGCGGCTCGAACGAACAGTTCCACGCCCAATTCGGTCTCGAGCCGCTGTATGCGAGCCGAGATGGCCGACTGCACGGTATGAAGGTTGGTGGCTGCCCGCCCAATCCCGCCACTTTCGTAGACCTGAACAAACACCGCCAGCGATTTGATGTCCAGCATCAGTACCTATCTCAAAACGAGATGATTGCCGCTCCATTAGGCCGTTGGTGCCATCACGCACCGCAAGCATGACGGAATTGTTTTTACTTTTTCAGCATCATAGCCATTTGGCGCCGGAAAGGCCATGCAAAAAATCAAAAAATACCCGGAGCTAAAACGCAGCTACCAGTGGCACCGCATGCCGTTGTAATCTTCCGGGAATCTTTCCGGTCACGCCGCTGTTAACCGGTTTTTGTGCATACGAATCAGCCAGCCGGCCGGAGCGGGCGGCAGCCGCATGCCCGGCGCATAAAAGTCCGCAATTCTGTATAGTGGATCAAAGGGTTGGAGTCCAAAAAACCAGAACGACATCGCGCCTAAACGGCAGTTGTTCCAGCCATCTGGAATACGCCGTGGCGGTGCGCTGCCATGGCACGCCCCGCGGCGGCTCGGCGAGGCAGGACGAGCGCACGGCCGGGGCATTGGAATTTGGGAAGGGGAAGATGCATGAATGACGCGGAGCAGGGGGAATTGCTCCTGGTTGAGGACAGCAATACCGACGCTGAAATGACGCAACGCGCCTTGCGCAAGACCAATCTCGGCGTGGTGGTGCGCTGGGTGCGCGATGGCGCGGCGGCATTGGATTACGTGTTTTGCCGCGGTGACTTCGCCGGCCGTGACCGCGCCCAGCAGCCCAAGCTGGTGCTGCTGGATTTGAAAATGCCGAAGGTCAGCGGCATCGATGTGTTGCGCGCCATGAAAAGCGACGAGCAGGCGCGCAGCATCCCGGTGGTGGTGATGACTTCTTCAGCCGAAGACCGGGACATCACCGAATGCTACGCCCTGGGGGTGAACAGCTACATCGTCAAGCCGGTGGAGTCGGGCAAGTTCGTCGAAACCGTGAGCCGGCTCGGCCTGTACTGGCTGTTGACCAATACCACCCAGCGCTGAGCACGGGCGCTTCGGCGTCACAACCGGGCGGGGCTCGTTCACCCCGTCAGGAAGTCCGTCACCGCGCTGGCCAGGTCCTCGGGCCGTTCGATGTGCACCTGGTGGCTGGTGTGGGGAAACAGAACGTCCCTGCGGCGGGCGAAGCAGGCCTTGCGCTCGGCGATGCCCTGGGCTCCGAACCTCACCTGGCGCGACTCGGGCGTGCCGTCATCGGATTCCACCCACAGCACCGGCGCCGTGATGGCGCGCCAGCACGCCTTGACCTCTTCCAGCAGGTAGATGGTCGGGTTGCTGAAGAAATCGCGGTGGCGCGGGTCGCAGCGCAGTTGGACCTTGCCGCGGGAAGTGAGGCGGCCCAGGTGCCGCGCAAGGAAGAGCGCGCGCTCGGGGGTCAAGTTGCGGTTGGCGCGCCGCAACCGCTCGGCCAGTTGCTCGAACTTGGCATAGCCGGCCCAGCGCGGCCGCTGATCCACGCGCGACAGCCAGTGGTTGTAGCGCTGCGGCGCTTCGGGCACGGGGCGCTCGAACAGGCCGTAGCCCTCGACGTTGATGAAGCGGGCGATGCGTTCCGGCTTGGCGCCGGCATATAGGCCGGCGAGGCCGGCGCCCATGCTGTGGCCGAGCAGGTTGATGGGCTCGCCGGGTTGGAAGTGATCCACGAGGTGGTGCAGGTCACCCAGCAACTCCGGGTACCAGTAAGTATCGAGGCCGGACCATTGCGACAGGCCATAGCCGCGCCAATCGGGTGCGATCAGGTGCCAGTCGCCGGTTCCCAGCATGGCGTCGGCGAAGAACTGGAACGACGCCGAGCAGTCCATCCAGCCGTGCAGCAGGAACAGCTTGGGCGCGCCCTCGCGTCCCCAACTGCGCACGTGCAGGCGCAAGCCGCGCACCTGAAGGTGGTTCGAGCGCGACGGCCGCAGCGCGGCGGCGCGGGACTGCGATGGAATCCCTTCATCCATGGTTGCATCCGGATGGCACCCATCCTTCATGGCGCGAGCGGTTCTTCCTCCATCAGGGCAATCTGTTCCTTCAGCTCGAGAATGCGGTCTTGCCAGTAGCGCTGGGTGTTGAACCACGGGAACGCGGCCGGGAAAGCCGGGTCGTCCCAGCGCCGCGCGATCCACGCCGAGTAATGGATGAGGCGCAGGGTGCGCAGCGCTTCCAGGATGTGCAGCTCGCGCGCGTCGAATCCGTGAAAGTCCTCGTAGCCCTCGAGCACGTCGGAGAGCTGCCGCGTCATGGATTCGCGGTCACCGGACAGCAGCATCCACAGGTCCTGGACGGCCGGGCCCATGCGGCTGTCGTCGAAGTCCACGAAGTGCGGGCCGCCCGAGGTGCGCGCGCCCGCTGCGCCTTCGTTCTTGCGCTGGATCTCGGTCCACAGCACGTTGCCGGAGTGGCAGTCGCCGTGCAGCCGCAGGTAGCCCAGTTCCCCGGCGCGGTCATAACAATCCTCGACCCCCTGCAAGGCCATGCGGCAGGTGCTGTCCCAGGATTCGTGTAATTCCGCTGGAATGAAACCGCTTTGCAGCAGGTAGCCATGCGGCTCGATGCCGAAGGTATCCGGGTCGATGTCGGGTCGGTGCTGGTAGGGCGCCAGCGCCCCCATGGCATGGATGCGGCCAATGAACCGGCCCATCCACTTCAGCGTCTCGGCGTCTTCCAGCTCAGGCGCCCGGCCCCCGCGCCGCGGGAAGGCGGCGAAATGAAAGCCTCCGAACTCGCCGAGCGTGCGGTCGGATGCGCGCGGCAGGGTCAGCGGGGCCACCACCGGCAGCTCGCGCTCGTGCAATTCGCGCACGAAGGCATGCTCCTCGAGGATCTGCGCCTCACTCCAGCGTTCCGGCCGGTAGAACTTGGCCACGATGGACGAGCCGTCCTCGAGGTGAACCTGGTAGACGCGGTTTTCGTAGCTGTTGAGGGAGAGCAGGCGGCCGTCGCCGCGCCAGCCCGCGGAATCGAGCGCGTCCAGTACGCGGTCGGGCGTCAGTCCGGCGTAGGGCGGGGCGGCCGCCCTGGTCTTGGATTCAGCGCGCTTCCCGGTGCGCTTGGCGGTCTTGCGTGGGGCGGGGCGGGACGGAATGGGCTTGGTTTTCACCCCCGGATTGTAGCGGTCGCCGTCCTTCCCCCCTTGTAAGTGGGGTCAAACAGGATCAAGTGGGGTGGAGCGCCGCTCAAGCACTGTTTTTGGGAATGAACTTCAGCGCCACGCCGTTGTTGCAATAGCGCAGCCCGGTGGGCGCCGGGCCGTCTTTGAACACATGCCCGTGGTGGCCGCCGCAGCGCGCGCAGTGGTACTCGGTGCGGGGCGCCAGCGACTTGAAATCGCGGCTGGTTTCGAAGGCGCCGGGGATGGTGGTGAAAAAGCTCGGCCATCCCGTGCCGGAATCGAATTTCATGGCCGACGTGAACAACGGCAGCCCGCAGCCGGCGCAGGCGAACACACCCTCGCGCTTCTCATGGTTGAGGGGGCTGGTACCGGGGTATTCGGTGCCCTCGTGGCGCAGCACGTCGTAGGCAGGCGCCGGCAGGCGCTTTTTCCATTCCGCATCCGCGAGTTTCAGGGGGTCGGTGGCCGCAGGAACCTGCGTTCCGGCCGCCAGAAAGTTCTTCCAGGTGTTTTGCAGATCTTCCACGCTCGGTGCTCCTTTGTTGGCCGCCACGGCGGCCGGGGGCAATAGCGACGCCAGCGTTCCCGAGAATAGCGACGCCAGCGTCGCGCCGCCCAGGCACTTCAGCAGGTTACGCCTGTCCATGTCCGTCCTCCTGGATATCGGTTCACAGGCCATTGGTCGGCGGAGCGGTCCGGACCTTACAGGGAACGTCTCTCAGGCGGACGGAATGAACTCCTCGTCGTCCTGGTGCCCGCGCTCGAACTTGATGAAGGCATAGTAGCCGCAATAGTCGCCGTTGGGGTAGGAGCGGCACACGCGCGGGCGCGCCGAATAAACCGTGCAGCGGCGCTCTTCCTGGTCGAAGAACACGCACATGGACTTGTAGATATGGTCCTTGCGGTGGCGCAGCACGGTGGTGGACTCGGGCGTGGTCTTGAGGTAGCGCAGGCGGAAGGTTTTTTCGGGCAGGTCGAAATGCTTGGCCAGGCGCTGCACGTCGTAGTCGCTGACTTCGATGTGGTCGTAGCTGCAGCAGTAGCCGGGACACTTGGAGCATTCATAGCGCGGTTTGGACATGGCTTGCCTCGTCGGATCGATGCGGCGTTATAGCAGAGCCCGCGCCGCCTGGGAATGCGTCGCCGAAACGGTGCAGGCGCGGATGCGGGTCTTCCGCCTCGAGGTAGGCGCGACGCGGCCTCACATATACTGCGCGCATGTCCAATCTCATGCGCGCGCGGGCCTGGCCCTATCTGCTGCTGGTCTGCACCAACCTGTTCTGGGCGGGAAACTGGGTAGCGGCGCGCGGCGTGCGCGGCGCCTTCGGGCCGCTGGCCCTGACCTTCTGGCGCTGGCTCATCGCCGCCGCCGTGCTCGCGCCGCTGGTCGCGCCCGGCATCCGGCGCGACTGGCCCGCGCTCAAGCCGGTACTGGCCACGAACTGGAAGCTGCTGGCCGGCCTGTGCCTGACGGGCGTGATCCTGTTCCAGTCCTTCGTGTACGTGGGCCTGCGGCACACCACGGCCATCAACGGCGTGCTGCTCAACTCCACCATGCCGCTGGCCATGATGATCTGCGCCTGGGCCATGGACCGCGACACCGTCAGCCCGCGCCAGTTGGTAGGGGTGTTCGTGTCGCTCCTGGGCGTGCTGGTGATCGTGACCCGCGGCGAGTTGTCGCACTGGGTCGATCTGCGCTTCAACATCGGCGACGTGTGGATTCTTGCCGCCATGCCGCTGTGGGCCGTGTATTCGGTGCTGTTGCGCCGCAGGCCGCGCGAGTTGCATGGCATGCGCCTGGTGTTCCTGGTCTCGGTGCTGGCGCTGCCGCTGCTCGGCGCCGCGTTCGCGGTGGAGTCGCTGTTCATTCCCGTGCACTGGCCCGGCTGGGAGGGCGCCGCGGCGGCGCTGTATATCGGCCTGTTCGCCTCGGTGGCGGCCATGGCGTGCTGGAACGCGGCCGTGGCCGTGGTGGGCCCCAACGTGGCGGGCTTTTCAGTCCATCTGCTGCCCGCGTTCGGCGCTGTGCTCGCCATGCTGTTCCTGGGCGAGCGGCCCGAATGGTTTCATCTTTGGGGTGTTCTTGGGATATTCGCCGGAGTGGCGTTGGCCACCATCCCGGCGCGCCGGACAGCCCCGGCTTGAATTACTGCAGCATCCAGGCATCCATCGAGAGTGATCCAAGCTCGATGCCCGAATAGATCCGCTGCGGATGCTTGTAGTCGCCCGCCGCTCCAAGGGCCACAAACAGCGGAAGAAAGTGCTCTTCACTGGGATGCGCCCGTATTGCTTGGGGCGCCTGCTGGCGGTAGTCGGCGAGCGCTTCCAGGTTGTGCGATTCGATGCGCTGACCTACCCATGTGCTGAACTCGGTGGCGTAGGGCTCGGTTGGAACCTCGCGGCCGCCCCGCAGGGCCGAAAAGGCCTCGCGCAGGTTGTGGGTCATGTGTCCGGAGCCCATGATCAGCACCTGTTCGTTTGCCAACGGAGCGAGCGCCCGCCCCAGCGCGATGTGATGCGCCGCGCCTAGTCCAGGTTGTACCGCCACCTGCACCACCGGAATGTCCGCCTTGGGATACATGTGCAGCAGCGGGGTCCACGCTCCATGGTCCAGCCCGCGCGTGCCATCCATGGCGGCGCACTGGCCTTCCTGCTTCAGCAGCGAGCGGGCCTTTTCGGCAAGCTCGGGCGAACCGGGGGCAGAGTATTGAATGCGATACAGCGCCTCAGGAAATCCGCCGAAGTCATGAATGGTTTCCGGCTTGGAGGCGGTCGTAAACGAAGGTAGCTCTGTCTCCCAATGCGCAGACGCAATCAGGATGGCCTTGGGCGTCGGCAAGTCGCGGGCCAACTTCGCCCAAGCCTTGCCTGCAGCCCCGGCTTCAAGGGCGTGCATTGGCGAACCGTGGGAAATAAAGAGTGCGGGTAGTCGCGCCACGGAAATCCCCTCTCCGAAGGAGAGGGCCTCGTGAAAGAAAATGAAACTTTAGGACAGGCCTTCGGCCTTTAGTGCTTCGGCAACCTTCGGCCGCGCCGCCACCCGGTCAAAGAACGCGCTCACCGCGGCAGGCAATTCCATCTTCATCCCCTTTGCCCAGCGAAGAATCACGAATAAATACCCGTCCGCCACGGTGAACTTGTCGCCGGCGAGGTATTGCTTGCCTTCGAGCTGCTTGTTCAGCCAGTCCAGGCGCTTTGCGATGTTGGCTTTGAAAATGTCCTTGCCGGCATCGGGCAGCGCAGGGTTGAACAGCGGGGAGAACTGCTTGTGCAGTTCGGTGCTGATGAAGTTCAGCCATTCCTGCAGCCGGTAGCGCTCCACGCTGCCGGCTTTCGGGGCAAGGCCGGAGTCGGGCTTCTGGTCGGCCACGTACTGCACGATGGCAGGGCCCTCCGTCAGCACCTGGCCGTCATCCAGACGCAGCGCCGGCACGTAGCCCTTTGGGTTGACGGCAAGGAAATCCTCGTCGCCGGCTTTCTTGGCACGCAGGTCCACTTTGACTGCTTCGAATTTCAACCCCGCTTCGCACAGTGCGATGTGGGGCGACAGCGAGCAGGCGCCGGGGGCGTAGTACAGCTTCATATTCTTCTCCTTGGAAATGGGGTTCATTCAGGGTGCAATGTGCATGCAATCATGTCACTTGCAAACTACGGGATAAAGACGATAATAAGAGATAGATTGTTGCAAAATTAGGGATAATGGTAGGGCCAAGGTGGACCGCTTTGCCAGCATGCAGGTGTTCGTTCAGGTCGTGGAGCAGGGGAGTTTCGCCCGGGCGGCGTCCCGCCTGGGTTTGTCCACCTCGGCCTGCTCGCGCCAGGTGGCGGAACTCGAGGCCCACCTGGGCTCGCGCCTGCTCAACCGCACCACGCGGCGCCTCAGCCTTACCGAAACCGGCCAGGCGTTTTTCGAGCGCAGCGTGCAGTTGCTGTCCGACCTCGACGACGCCGAGCAGATGGCGGCCCAGTCCGCGCAGTCCCCGCGCGGCACCCTGAGGATGACGTGTTCCAGCACGTTCGGCATTCGCCATCTGGCGCCGGCCATGGCCGACTTCCAGGCGGCGCATCCCGACATGCGCTTCGACCTGTCGCTGTC
>DATNCF010000572.1:0-3725 GCA_035571675.1 Burkholderiales bacterium
GGCCGAGTTCGACCTTGCCGCCAACGAAATCGCGCGGCTGCACGGCCCGGTGGGCCTGCGCATCGGCTCCAAGACCCCGCCCGAAATCGCCGTGGCCATCCTTGCCGAGATGACCGCCGTGCGGCACGGCGTAGACATCCCGCAGACCGTCGAGCCGTCCAAGGTGAATGTGACCGAGGGCTGCGAAGTCCCGCAGTCTTCATAAAGGATGCCGGGTATACGCGCCATCCTGCTGGCGGCGGGTTCTTCGACGCGCTTCGGCTCGAACAAGCTGCTGCACAAAATAGAGGGTGTGGAGGTTGCCGTTCTGAGCGCGCGCAATCTTGCGGCAGCATTGCCCGATACGCTTGCCGTCATCAGGTCCAATGCGCAACTCGAATCAGTGTTGCGCGCAGCAGGTTGCCACGTAGTGGTTTGCGAGAATGCCGATGAAGGTATGGGCGTTAGTTTGGCCTGCGCCGTACGCGCCAGCGCGGAGGCAAGCGGATGGATTGTTGCCTTGGCCGACATGCCCTTCATCCAGCCATCGACCATCACCGCGATTGCGGATCATGTCACGAGGGGCGCGGCTGTCGCCGCGCCGGTTTACCGGGGCCAGCGCGGGCATCCGGTGTGTTTTTCCCGTTCGTTGCGCGACGAACTGCTGTCGCTAAAAGGAGACGAAGGCGCGCGCCGCGTTCTCCAGCGCCACGTCGGACCGCCAAGCCTGGTCGAAGTGGACGATCCTGGCGTCGTGCGCGATATCGATGTGCCCGGGGATATCGACGCGCCGTCGTAGGCTGACAAGGGAGCCAGAAGAATATCCGCCTTCTGTCAGATACGCCGGTTCGCCGCTACCAGATTAAGCGGTGAATTGGAACCGGAAAACCCCACTTTTTACGATTGCCGCTCGCGCGGCAGCCGGGTTATAGTCCCGCCCCATGCGTACGTCATCCCTCATCCGGCTGGTCCCGCTCGCCCTGGCGTTGCTTGCACCCGTGGCGTTCGCCGACGAGGTTGCAGAGAAGGCGGACGGTGCGGATAAGGCCGCGTCTGCTCCGCAGGAACAGGGCCCGTCTGCACGCGTCCGCATCATGGAGCGCGCCTCGGCCCTGGTGAGCCAGGCCAACGCCGACGCGCAGAACCTGCTCGACGGCGCGCTGGGCCTGGTGGGCATCCGCTATCGCCGCGGCGGCGAGAGCGCCGAAAGCGGTTTCGACTGCTCGGGCTTCGTGGGTTACGTATTCCTCGATCGACTGGGCCTGAAGCTGCCGCGCACCTCGCGCGAAATCAGCCGCGTGGGCGAGAATGTGGAGAAAACCGAACTCGAGCCGGGCGACCTGGTGTTCTTCAAGACCATGCGCCGCACGTTCTCGCACGTGGGCATTTACATCGGCGACCACCTGTTCGTGCACGCGCCCAAGCCGGGCCAGAAGGTGCGCGTCGAAGACATGCGCCAGACATACTGGGCCAAACGCTACAACGGCGCGCGCCGCGTCGAATCCACCGACGCATCAGAATAATTTCCGCCTGTTTTTCCAGGCAGGCAGCAACTGGGGCGGCGACTACGCGGTCGGCGCAGCAACGAGAGTCAGCAGTGTGATTTCCGACGGTGCGCCTAGCCGCAGCGGCGGTCCCCAGTAACCTGTTCCCCGGCTTGTATATACCCACAGCTTACCCAGCCGCGCAAGCCCGGCCGTGAAGGGCTGTTGCAGGCGCACGAGGAAATTCCACGGCAGGAACTGGCCGCCATGGGTGTGTCCTGACAACTGCACATCGAAGCCCGCCGCTCGCGCGGCGGTAGCGGAACGCGGCTGGTGCGCGAGCAGCAATTTGACTCCGGCGTTTTCAGGGGCTCCAGCGATGGCGCGCGCGGGATCGCTGCGCTGTTCCGGGTAGAAATGCTCGGCGCTGAAATCGGTGACGCCTGCGACCACCACCATTACCCCGTCGTGACGCAGCACCTCGTGCTGGTTCTGCAGCACCGACAGGCCCAGCTCGCGCAGGTATTCCACCCAGCCTTCCACGCCCGAGTAGTACTCATGGTTGCCGGTGACGAAGTAGGCGCCGTGGCGGGCGGACAATTTTTGCAGCGGCGCGACGTCGGCCGCGAGGTGCGACACCGTGCCGTCCACCAGGTCGCCGGTCACGGCGATAATGTCGGCCTTCAGCCCATTCACGCTCTGGACAATGCGCTCCAGGTAGCCGCGCTTGATGGTGGGGCCGACGTGGATGTCGCTGATCTGCACGATGCGAAAGCCCGCCAGGGCCCGTGGCAGGCCGTCGATGGGAATGGCCACTTCGCGCAGCGCCGCGGGCTTGCGGGCGTTGTACAGGCCGATGAGCGTGGCGAGCGCGCTGATGACGGGGATGGCGGCGGCGCTAGCGGCGCCGAACCGGCCCAGATCCGCGTCCAGCCAGGACAGTCCCGGCAGCAGGCTCAACGCACCGCCGGCGATGAGCACCAGGTCGCGCAGCACCGTAAGCACCCACAGGAACGAGAACGCGCCCATGAGAATGAAGCCCGTCCAGGCCAGCGCGTCGGCGCGCCGGCCCGGCGTGCGGCGCGACAGCATGGCGAGCGGCAGCAGCAGGCAGGAGGCGGCGAACCACGTCCACCCGGCCACCTGGCCGGCCAGGCCCCACGGCAGGTCGGGCACCAGGCGCAGCACCACGTACAGGTGCACCAGCGGAACGATTGCAAACAGTCGAAACATGTGGCGGAATGCCTCCGGATTGGCCGCGCAGAATACGCCGAATTGGCGGAGGCAGGGGCGACCTTTACGAGACTTTACCTAGGGAAGGTCTGATCAAGTGCCCAAATTCACTTTGATGGGTCTGGCCTTCTCTGAAGTCGGGGATATACAAGGGGGCCGTGCCCCCTTGTTCAGACCATCCCTAGCCTTAAGGTCCTCTTCAAAACAGCTCCAGGTCGAGCTGCCCGCGATCCTCTCTCGGGCCATCAGGTGACGCGCCCGGGAGGGCATCCTCGCGGCACAGGTTGTCGGCGCGCACGCCCAGGAGGCGCAGACGCCGTTCCAGCGGCGCCTTCTTGAGGCAGCGCCCCGCCCACAGCCGGATGCCGCGCGCGTCGCGCAGGTGCGCGGGCAGGGTGAGCACCCGCGTCACGATCCTGAAATCGTCGAAGCGCAGCTTCACGCCGATGGTCTTGGCGTAATAACGCTTGCGCTCCAGGTCGCCGGCGAGCTGCGTGCACAGGCGGGTGAGGATTTCGCCCAGTTCGTCGCGGTCGCGGCGCGGATGCAGGTCGCGCTCGAAGGTGGTCTCGCGGCTGATGGACTTGGGCTCGCTGTGCGTCACCACTTCGCGCTCGTCGTTGCCGTGGGCGGCGTTGTGCAGCCAGGCGCCGTAGTTGGCGCCGAACTCGTCCACAAGCCGCAGGCTGTCGAAGGCTGCCAGCTCGCCGATGGTGTTGATGCCCAGCGCCGCCAGGCGCGCCGCCGCCTTGGGGCCGATGCCGTTCACGCGCCGCACCGGCAGCGGCCAGATGCGCGCCGGGATGTCGCCGTGGTCCAGCACGGTGAGGCCGTCGGGCTTGCCGAATTCCGAGCACAGCTTGGACAGCAGCTTGTTGGGCGTGATGCCCATGGAGCAGGTGAGGCCCGTGGCCTCCTTCACCGCCGCCTTGATGCGCCCAGCCAGGGCGCGGACGGCGTCAGCCGTGTCCGCCAGGCCGCTGAGGTCGATGTAGATCTCGTCGATGCCGCGGTCTTCGATGGCGGGCG
>DATNCF010000573.1:0-2243 GCA_035571675.1 Burkholderiales bacterium
GCTGGCCGCGGCTGGCATCGAGCGGCCGGAAGGCAGCATCACTTTCGGGCAGGCCGCGACTGGCCCCGATGGGGGAGTCCGCTGCAGCGGGGTTGCCAGCGGGCGGGTGGCCGATTGGGTCTTGGTGACGCATGGAAGCGCCTGCCTGCTGCTGCCAGTGGCCCAGGCCGAGGCGCGGCCCGCTGTCTTTCCGCTGGATGCGGACCTCGCCTGGAGCGCGGCGGCGCTCCAGGCGGCCCGACGCTTGCCGGGCGCGCTTGACCTTCGCATCTTGCAGGCCTGCATCTGCGCGGCGCAACTCTCCGGCGCCTTGATGAGTGTCTTCACGCGCACCCTGCAGTACGCCAACGAGCGCAACCAGTTCGGCCGGCCCATCGGCAAATTCCAGGCGATCCAGCACCAGCTCAGCGTGATTTCCGAGCACACGTTCGCGGCGCGGATGGCCGCGCAGATCGGCTGCCATTCAGACAGCAACATTCCGGACCCGCTCCGGGTGGCCGTAGCCAAGGCCCGCACCAGCGAGGCGGCGCTCGAGGTGGCGTCCCTCAGCCACTCCATCCACGGCGCCATCGGCTTCACCGAAGAATTCGACCTGCAGCTGTTCACGCGGCGGCTTCATGCCTGGCGCCAGGCCGCCGGCTCGGAGTCCTACTGGCACACCGTGCTGGGCGAGGAACTGGTGAATCGGCGGCATCAGCTGGCGCTGGACCTGATCCGCGCCACCACCGACATGCATTGAACGGAGCAAACCCCATGTCCTCTTTTCTGAAAACCGCCCGCGACGGCGCTGTGCTCACGCTGACGATGAGCCAGCCGGAAACGCGCAATGCGCTGACGGGCAATACGGCCGTCGAGGAATTCGTCCAGGCCTGCGCCGATATCGCGGTCGACCGGACCGTGCGAGCCGTGATCCTGACCGGCGAAGGCCCGGTGTTCAGCTCCGGCGGGAATGTCAAGAGCATGCAGCGCTACTACCAGGAGCAGCTTTCGCCGGAGACGATCCGCGAGGAGTACCGCAACGGGATCCAGCGCCTGCCCAAGGCCCTGTACAACCTCGATGTTCCGCTGATCGCCGCCGTGAATGGGCCGGCGATCGGCGCGGGGATGGACCTGACCTGCATGTGCGACATCCGCATTGCGAGCGAAAAAGCCACTTTTGCCGAAAGCTTCGTCAAGGTGGGCATCGTTCCCGGTGATGGCGGCGCCTGGCTGCTGCCGCGCGTGGTGGGAATGTCGAAGGCCTCCGAGATGGCCTTCACGGGCGAGGCGCTCACCGCGCAGGAGGCGCTGGCCTGCGGCCTGGTGTCGCGCGTGGTGCCGCACGAGTCGCTGATGGAAACGGCGCTGACGCTCGCGCGCAAGATCGCGGCCAACCCCGGCGGCGTGCTGCGCATGACCAAGCGGCTGCTGCGGGAGAGCGAGCGCGCCACGCTGGAGTCGCTGCTGGAAATCTCGGCCTCGTACCAGGCCATCGCCCACATGGAACCGGACCATCACGAAGCCGTGCGCGCATTCGTCGAAAAGCGCGCCCCCAGGTTTTCCTGAAACTGCGCGGGTCCCATGCCGGCAGCTCACGTTTTTTCCAGAATCTTCACTCGCATTGAAAGGACAGATCATGGCAAACCAGAATGACGTAATCGCCGTTGCGGCGGTGCGCACTCCCATCGGAAGTTTCGGCGGCACGTTGCGCGACGTGCCGGCGTATGACCTCGGCGCCGCGGCCATCCGCGCGGCCGTCGAGCGCAGCGGCTTGCAGGCTTCGGCGATCGACAAGGTGATCTACGCCAACTGCCGGCAGGCCGGCAACGGCCCCAACCCGGCGCGCACGGCGGCCGTGCGAGCCGGCCTGCCGCTGACGTCGCCGGTGTTCACCGTGAACATGGCGTGCCCCTCCGGCATGAAAACGGTGATGCTCGCTGCGCGCGAGCTGCAAGCGGGTGACGCGAATTTCGTGCTGGCGGGCGGTATGGAGTCGATGAGCACCATGCCGTACCTGCTCAAGGGCGCGCGCTGGGAAGGGTTCAAGGCCGGCGACAAGACGCTGATGGACAGCTGGTCCGACACCATCGACCCGCTCTGCGGCTATGGCATGGGGATGACCGCCGAAAACCAGGCGGAAAAATACGGCATCACGCGCCAGGCCCAGGACGAGTTCGCGCTGCAGTCGCAGCAACGGGCCGCGGCGGCCCAGGAAGGCGGCTTCTTCAAGGACGAGATCGTGCCGTTCCGGCTCGAGCCGGACC
>DATNCF010000574.1:0-2814 GCA_035571675.1 Burkholderiales bacterium
CGCCGCGGCCGCGCCGGCCGGGCGAAGGCCCTCTGGGCGGACCCTGGTGGGGGCGCGGGCCCGGGGGCTTGTTGTGGATATTGGGCATCGTGGCGCTGGCGGTGGCCGTCGGCACCTATCCGATCATCCGCCGGCTGACGCATCGGCTGGACGACTTGCGCAAGGGCGTGGAACGCTGGGGCGAAGGCGACCTGGCGGTGCGCATCAAGGAATCGGGCTCGGACGAACTGGCGTTCCTGGCGCAGCGGTTCAATCATGCCGCCGAGCGCATCGAAAGCCTGATCGAGTCGCACAAGTCGCTGCTGGCCAATGCGTCGCACGAACTGCGCTCGCCGCTGGCGCGAATCCGCATGGGGCTGGAGCTCATGGAGCCCGAGGGCTCGGCGGCATTCCGGCAGGAGATCCAGCAAAACATTGCCGAGCTGGACCAGCTTGTCGACGAGATCCTGCTGGCCAGCCGGCTGGATGCGCGGGAAAGCGACATCGGCACGGTGGAGCTGGTCGACCTCACGGGACTGACGGCTGAAGAATGCGCCCGCGCCGGCGCCGAGCTGGTGCCCAGCCAGCACGGCCAGGCCTTGATGGTGCAAGGCGTGGTCAAGCTGTTGCGGCGCGCCATCCGCAACCTGCTGGAGAACGCCCGGCGCTACAGCACCGGTCCGGTCAAGGTCGAACTCACCCGCGAAGGCGACTATGCGGTGGTCCGCGTGCGCGACCGCGGACCGGGCGTTCCGCCCGCGGAGCGCGAGCGCATCTTCGAGCCGTTCTACCGCCTCTCGGGCGCCAGCGAGCGGCATGGCGGAGTCGGCCTGGGCCTTGCGCTGGTGCGCTCGATTACTCAGCGGCATCATGGCCAGGTGCAGTGCGAGGAGCAGGCGGGCGGTGGTGCCTGCTTTGCGCTGCGCATTCCCAGTCACCAGATGTAATGCCGCGTAAAAAAGACTTGAAACGCTCGTCAGGCGAATTGGAAACGACCAAGATCGCCCACTGAAGAGCAGCCGTCCTTGCGTGGCGTACTCCATTTGGGGGATGTGCAAACGGCGGGCGGCGCCTAAACTGATTCCACGCTGTCTCTTGAGGGTTCACCCAGCGCGCAGTACGGATTGAGTCTCCCAACGACGTCCTTCCAAGGACTTTACACAGCCACCGCAAGGTGGCTGTTTTTTTGGCGTGGGGCCTCAGGCCGGGAAGGCGTGCAGCGCCTCGCCTTGCGCGCCCAGCTGCGCTGGCGTGCGCGCGACGTTCATCAGCCACGAGACCATCGCGAAATAGCCCACCAGCATCGTGAGTTCGACCACGCCCTGGTCGCCGAAAGCCGCCTGCGCGATTTCGTAGGTGGGGTCGCTGACGCCGTGGGTGGCGAGCAGCTCGGAGGTGAAATCGAACGCGGCCTCCTCGTCGCGGGCCATCTCCCGCGGCCGCGACCCGGCGCGCAATGCCTCGATCGTCCCGGCGGACAAACCCGCCTTCGCCGCGAGCGGCGCGTGCATCAGCCATTCGAATTGGTTCGTGAGGTGGCGCGCGACGGCGCAGGTCGCGAGCTCGCGGATGCGCGGATCGAGCACGCTGTCAAAGCGCAGGTACTCGCCGACCCTGGCGACGCGATCCAGCAGTTCGGGGCTACGCAGCAGCGGCAGGAACGGGCCGTACACGCCCTTTCGCGGGCCGGCGATGAGCGCGTCGGCGGCGGCCCGCTGCTCGGGCGTCATCGCCGCGCGCGCTGGCATGGGCAGGCGTTCGCGCGAGCCTCGTGCGAAACCCTGGCGGCCGGCAACGTCAGCGGGCATGGCACATCTCCTTGGTTGAGATCGATGGGCGGTTTGCGCGCCACAGCCAGACTGCCGCCGCGAACAGGCTCGCGGCCGCGACTTGCAGCGCGATGTCCAATCCGGACTCGGCGAAGCGAGGCAGATGCAGGAGCAGCGACGACGCGATCGGCCCGGCTATCTGGCCGAGCGCGAAAGCCGCGGTCATGCGCGCTACCAGCGGCGTCGCGTCGCCGGTGGCGCGCTCCCGGATCTCCTGCACCCCGGCCAGCGTGACGATCATGAACGTGCCGCCCACCATCAACGCGGAAAGGGCGACCGCCGTGGCGCTGCGCCACACGCTGGGCAGTAGCACGCCCACGCCCATCACCACGTTGGACACGGCCCAGACGCGCAGCCGTGCGGCACGGCGCATGGCCCAGGCCGCGACGAAGGTGGAGGCCGCGGCAGTGAGGCCGAACAGCGGCCACGCCAAGCCGAAGATGCGCGGGTCGGGCACCAGCGAGCGCGCCAGCACCGGCAGGAAGGTCGCCGGCAGGATGTAACCGAAGCCGAGCGCGCCATAGCAGATGACGAGCCCGAGCGAGCCCCCGGGCAGCGCGGTCGTTCCTGCCGTTGGCCGGCGTGATGGCACCGGGACGGCGCTCTTCAGGCCACGAGCGACCCACGCGACTGGCAGCAGCATCACGATCGCGAGCAAGGCAAGCTGCAGCCACAGCGCGGGCGCACTTTGGCCAACCGCGGCGCCGGCCAGGCAATACAGCCCCGCCGCCGCGATGCCGAAGCCCACACCCGAGTAGGCCGCACCGCTCCAGGCCAGGCGGCCGCGCTGCGCCAGCGCCCCCAGGCACCACACGGCGGTGCCGACGAAAGCCCAGGCGCTGCACCAGCCGGCCGCGAAGCGCAGCAGGGCCCAGAGCGCCTGCGGCAGCGACAGCGCCATTGCCGCGGTGAGCACGACCGTGAGCGCCAGCGCGACCGCGCTCAGCCGCAGCGCGCTCCAGCGCAGGCGCGTTGCCGTGAGCGCGCCCGCGAGGTAGCCGGCGTA
>DATNCF010000575.1:0-3219 GCA_035571675.1 Burkholderiales bacterium
AAGGACGAAGTATTGACCGGCAAGATCGCCGCGCTGGCCGAAGGCCCGCTGCGCGAAGCCTACAAGCTGCGCAGCAAGCAGCAGCGCCAGACCAAGCTGTCCGAAATCAGCAAGCAGGTGTCCGCCGAACTGGCCGGCGCCGATCCCAAGCCCGATGCCAACGTGGTGGGCGACATCCTGTTCGGCCTGGAATCGAAAATCGTGCGCAGCCAGATCCTCGACGGCGAGCCGCGCATCGACGGCCGCGACACCCGCACCGTGCGCCCCATCAGCGTGCGCGTGGGCGTGCTGCCGCGCACCCACGGCTCGGCGCTGTTCACCCGCGGCGAGACCCAGGCGCTGGTGGTGGCCACCCTCGGCACCGGCCGCGACGAGCAGATCATCGACGCGCTCATGGGCGAGTACAAGGAGCGCTTCATGCTCCACTACAACATGCCTCCGTACGCCACCGGCGAGACCGGCCGCGTGGGCTCGCCCAAGCGGCGCGAGATCGGCCACGGCCGCCTGGCCAAGCGCGCCCTGCAGGCCGTGCTGCCCTCGGCCGAGGAGTTCGGCTACTCCATGCGCGTGGTGTCGGAGATCACCGAGTCGAACGGCTCGTCCTCCATGGCCAGCGTGTGCGGCGGCAGCCTGGCCATGATGGACGCCGGCGTGCCCCTGAAGGCGCACGTGGCCGGCATCGCCATGGGCCTGATCAAGGAAGGCAACCGCTTCGCCGTGCTCACCGACATCCTGGGCGACGAGGACCACCTCGGCGACATGGACTTCAAGGTGGCGGGCACGGACCGCGGCGTGACCGCCCTGCAGATGGACATCAAGATCGAGGGCATCACCAAGGAAATCATGCAGGTGGCGCTGGCGCAGGCGCGCGAAGGCCGCATGCACATCCTCGGCATCATGAAGGACGCCCTGGGCGGCTCGCGCCAGGAAATCTCCAGCTTCGCGCCCCGTATCATCAAGATCAAGATCAACCCCGAGAAAATCCGCGACGTGATCGGCAAGGGCGGGGTGGTGATCCGCGGCATCCAGGAAGAGACCGGCACCACCATCGAGATCGGCGACGACGGCACCATCTCCATCGCCTGCATCAGCGCCGAGGGCGGCGAGGCGGCCAAGAAGCGCATCCAGGACATCACCGCCGACGTGGAAGTGGGCAAGGTGTACGACGGCACGGTGCTCAAGCTGCTCGACTTCGGCGCCATCGTGCAGCTCCTGCCCGGCAAGGACGGCCTGCTGCACATCTCGCAGATCAGCCACGAGCGCGTGGCCAGCGTGGCCGACCACCTGAAGGAAGGGCAGTCGGTAAAGGTGAAGGTTTTGGAAGCGGATGAGAAGGGGCGGGTGCGCTTGTCGATGAAGGCGCTGAAGGAGAAGGATGCACCGCAGCAGGCGCAGTCGTAAATGGAGCGATACCGGTAAACGGGAGCGGCTCAACGTAAAACGGAGCCGCCTGTTCCCCCAATGAAAAATGGCGCCGCAGGCGCCATTTTTCATTCTTGTACAGCGGGGTTTTGAAGGGGCGAAGAGCCCCTTCTCTCATGAGGGGTGAATGTACCCCGCTGTTCGTCCTCCGGACAACCGCTTCTGGTGCCGTAGTGAAAATCGGGTTGCATTAAAGGCTCAAGAGAGAAGGGGCTCTTCGCCCCTTCAGAACCCCGCTGTGTCAGCGCCTGCGGCGCCATTCTTGGGGCGCTCCGTGGGGGCTGTGGGGGCGCTCCGTGGGGGCTGTGGGGGCGCTCCGTGGTACGAAGCTCGTGGGACCCCCCCGCCCGCTACTTCGCGACCTGCTTCTCCCGGAGTTCGTCCAGGGTTTTGCAGTCAATGCACAGCGTCGCAGTCGGCCTGGCCTCCAGCCGCTTCAACCCGATCTCCACCCCGCACTTGTCGCAGAACCCATAGTCATCCGCCTCGATGCGCGCGATGGTCTCGTCGATCTTGCGGATGAGCTTGCGCTCGCGGTCGCGGTTGCGCAGTTCCAGCGCCATGTCCGACTCCTGGGTGGCGCGGTCGTTGGGGTCGGCGAACACCGTGGCTTCGTCCTGCATGGTGTGCACGGTGCGGTCGATGTCCTGCGACAGCTCCTCTTTCAGGCTTTCCAGGATGGCCTTGAAATGGGCGCGTTGCCTGGCATTCATGTATTCCTCGCCCTTTTTCGCTACATAGGACGGGAAGGCCTTCTTCAGCACTTGTTCCACTTTATCCGCTCCCGGATACAGCCCAAAAAACGAAGGCGCATTGATACCAGAAAAGACCCACCCCGGCAAGCCAAATTGGACGCATTTTTTGTGGGAAATCAGGGGCTTTTCGCATCCCCATGCCGCCGGCAGGGGAAGACGCCCAAAAGGGGGATGGGGTGGCTGATGGGACTCGAACCCACGACAACCGGAATCACAATCCGGGACTCTACCAGCTGAGCTACAGCCACCGTAGAACTCTGCGCCGCGTCGAAGGCGAGAAGCCGGTTGGAGATTCAGCCCCGCATAACCACCCGCGCACGCCAATTTTGGCACGCCCGACAGGACTCGAACCTGTTACCACCGGCTTAGAAGGCCGGTGCTCTATCCAAATGAGCTACGGGCGCTCGGTCGTTTCGGACAACCCGGTCGGCGCGAGGTTGTTGCCTATGTCCCAGTACGGTCTGTAGCGCAGGCCTTCGGACCGTACACGCGTATTTCTGGTCGGGGTGAGAGGATTTGAACCTCCGACATCTTGCTCCCAAAGCAAGCGCGCTACCGGGCTGCGCTACACCCCGCCGTGCCGGATTATGCCATTAGCTCGCCGACGCCTCGAAACCCGCCGCCTCGATCGCGGCGACGATGGCGGCCGGTGCGACGAGGGCGTCGTCATACTGAACGGTCGCGGCGCTCTTCTCGAGCGATACCTCCACCGTCTGCACGCCGGGCAACCGCGAAACGGCCCGAGTCACGCTGCCGACACAACCGCCGCAGTGCATTCCACGCACCTCGAACTCATGTTTGACATTGGCGCTCATGAACTTTCCTCCTTGATGATGGCGGTCGTCGCGCCCGTGCGCCCTCCCCATGGCCCCCGCGACGAGGCCAACGGTGGCCGCCAGCGCTTGAGGAGCAGTGCATTGCTCACTACCGAGACGGAACTCGCGGCCATCGCGGCCCCGGCGATGACGGGCGACAGGAGCCCGAAAGCGGCGAGCGGGATTCCTAGCACGTTGAACACGAACGCGAAGAACAGGTTCTGGCG
>DATNCF010000576.1:0-11493 GCA_035571675.1 Burkholderiales bacterium
GAACAAGGACCGCATCGCCGACAACCTGGGCGCGTTCATCCAGGACAAGTTCCTCGCCACCGAGCGCATCGTCGCCGTGATCGAGGAATTCGATCCGGCGGGGCGCGCCTCGGCCTGGCTGGCGGCGCGCGGCAATGCCGACAAGATCGGCGGCTACGCCATCCGCGCCGTGGGCTTCGCCATCAGCGCCCTGGACGAGGCGCGCGTGCAGGCTTTTCTCAACCAGTACATCGCCGCGCAGTTGCGCGACTTCGACCTGGTGGGCCCCAGCAGCCGCCTGCTCGACATCCTGGTGGAGGACCGCCGCTACCAGGTGCTGCTCGACGCCGCGCTGGAACGCGCCCACGCCGCGCTGTCGCAAGAGGAAGTGCGCCGTGCGCTGGTGGCGGCCATCGTGGAGCAGATCCCGGGCAAGGCCTTCCTCGAACCCCTGGGCCTGGACAAGCGCGCCGGCAACTACGTGCTCGACCGGCTGCTGGCCGCGCTGGCCGACCTGAGCGTGGCGGTCAAGGAGGACGCCCGCCATCCGCTGCGGCTGCAATTCGACACCCTGATCGCCGACTTCTCCGGGCGCCTGAAGAACGATCCCGCGCTCGGAGAACGGCTGCGGCGCTTCCAGCACGAGCTCGCCCAGCATCCGCAGGTGCGCGCCTATTTCGGCGAACTGTGGGTGCGGCTGCGGGCCTGGCTGATCGCCGACGTGGAGAAAGAGGACTCGCGGCTGAGGGAGAAGGTCACCGGCGGCCTGCAGAACCTGGGCGAGCTCCTGGCCGCGGACCCGGACATGCGCGCCTGGATCAACGGCCAGGTTCTCCAGGCCGCGCCCGCCATCGTGGAGGAATACCGCCCCGGCATCGGCGCCTTCATCGCGCGCCAGGTGAAAAGCTGGAACGACGCCTACCTGGTGGAGCAGATCGAGCTCAACATCGGCCGCGACCTGCAGTACATCCGCCTCAACGGCACACTGGTGGGCGGCGTGGCCGGCCTCGCGCTCTACGCCCTCACCCAGTTGGCCGCCGCCCTGTAGTATCTGCGGCGGAGAGCGACCAACCAGAGGAGAAGCGCCATGCAGGACTTCAAGGGCAAGAACGCCGTCATCACCGGCGCTGGGAGCGGCATTGGCCGCGGCATGGCCATCGCCTTTGCCCGCGCCGGCATGCGCATTGTGGTGTCGGATATCGAGCGCGCGGCCGCCGAGGCCGTGGCCGGCGAGATCAACGCCGGGGGCGGCAAGGCGGTGGCCGCGGTCACCGACGTGTCGCGCCTCGATAACGTGAAAGCACTTGCGGAAACGGCCGCCAAGGCCTTCGGCCCGGTGCACGTGCTGTGCAACAACGCCGGCGTGATGATTCAGCGGCGCGGCACCGACGCCACCCACCAGGACTGGCTATGGGTGCTCGGCGTGAACCTGTGGGGCGTGATCCACGGCATGGAGGCGTTCCTCCCCGGCATGCGCGCCCACGGCCAGGAAGCGCACATTGTCAACACCGCCTCCATGAACGGCATTTTTCCCAGCGCCTACAGCGCCCTGTACTCCACCACCAAGTACGGCGTGCTCGGGCTCTCGGAGACCTTCGCCAACGAGCTGAAGGGCAGCAACGTCAGCATTTCCATCCTCTGCCCCGGCGCCGTGGCCACCCGCATCCAGCAAGCCGAGCGCAATCGGCCCAAGGACCTGGCACCGTCCACGCCCGCCGGCGCGCACGAGCGGATTTCCATCTACGACGTCTCGCCGCCGCTCGACCCGCTGCTGGTCGGCGATCAGGTGCTGAACGGCATGCGCCACAAGCAATTGCACATCTTCACCGATATGAAGGTAGCGCCGTACGTGCAGGCGCGGCATGACCGGATGATGGCCGAGTTCGAAGTGCTGGCGGATTGGGAAAAACGCCGCGCCTGATTGTTGGAACAAAAAAGCAAATCATGCTCATTCGACCGTACCAGGCCGCCGACCAGGACGCCGTGGGGGCGTTGTGGGAGCGCTGCCAGTTGACCCGGCCCTGGAACGACCCGGTCAAGGACATTCAGCGCAAGCTCTCCGTTGAACCAGGGTCATTCCTGATCGGCGTCATCGAAGAGAGCATTGTCGCCACCATCATGGTGGGTTACGACGGGCACCGCGGCTGGGTAAATTACCTGGCGGTCGAACCTTCCCGCCAGAAATCCGGGCTGGGGCGGGCCATGATGGCGAAGGCGGAAAAGCTGCTGGCGGCGCGCGGCTGTCCTAAGCTGAACCTGCAGGTCCGCAGCGGCAATGCGCAGGCGATGGAGTTCTACAAGCGGCTTGGTTATGGGACCGACGACGTGATCAGCATGGGCAAGCGGCTGATCGCCGATAATTAGCAACGGCCAAGACAATGCAATCGCGAAGAAAGAAGGCTGACTTGAGCCCCAGCGCTTTCAAGCGCGACCTGCTGGCGAGCGTTCGCCAAATGCGTGCCGGCGAAGCAGCGAAGAAAGCTAAGGTCAGGATATCCGGTATTCGACGTTCTGGCGCGGTCCTTAAGCCCGTCAAGGAGTGAACATGCTCACCGGTCATTGCCTGTGCAACGGCGTGCGCTATGAAATCCATGGTTCGCTGGATCGCATCGTGAACTGCCACTGCGAATCCTGCCGCCGCGCGCAGGGCGGCGCGTTCGCGACCAACTCGCCTGTCAACGACTCCCTATTCCGCCTGGTTTCGGGCGCCGAGCTGGTGACGGAATATGAATCGTCGCCCGGCAAGTTCCGCTGTTTCTGCAGGACGTGCGGCTCGCCGCTGTGGAGCCGGCGTACCTCGCTGCCGGGACAGCGGCGCATCCGCATGGGCCTGCTGGACTCCGATCCGGGCGGGCGGCCGGTGGCGAACTTCTGCGTGGACGAAAAGGCGCCGTGGTATGAGATCTCCGACGGGCTACCTTCCTACGCCGACAATTACTCCGGCGGCAAGAATCCGCTCAAGTCCTGATCGGCCGCGCTGATCAGAGCGCCGATCAGGCTGATTTAGCGAACTGATCGCGAAGATCCCGCTTCAGCACCTTGCCCACGGGATTGCGCGGCAGCGCGTCCACGATGGCCAACCGCTCCGGCAATTTGTACACGGCGATGCGCTTGTCGCGCAAGTAGTCGGTCAGTTCCTTGAGTTCCAGCTTGGCCGCCGGGTCTCGCGGCACAACCACGGCGCACACCACTTCGCCCATCCGCGCGTCGGGCACGCCGATGACCGCGGCCTCGCGCACCTTGGGGTGGCCGTCGATGAGCGTCTCCAGTTCGGCCGGCGAGATTTTCATGCCGCCGCGGTTCACCACGTCCTTGGTGCGCGCCAGGTAGTGGTAGTAGCGCGGCGTGGGGCCCTCGCCCGCGATCTCGAAGGTGTCGCCGGTCTTGTACCAGCCGTCGGCGTCGAAGGCGCGCCGAGTCTGCTCGGGGTCGTTCCAGTAGCCGCTGAACACGAGCGGGCCGCGCAGGCGCAGCTCGCCGGGCTGGCCGGGCTGGGTGATCTCCTGCTCGGTGGCGGGATCGACCAGGCGCGTTTCCTGCGCGCCGGCCACCCACGACGACCAGCCGATGCCCTTCACGCCGAAGCGCGGCAGGTATTCAGCGCGCGCCTCGGGATCGGGGATGTCGCGTCCCGCGCCGAACAGCGCGCAGCCCTCGGAGGAGCCGAACGAATTCCACACCGAAATGCCGTAGCGGTCGAACAGGCCGCGGATCATCCACGGCGACAGCGGCGCCGAGCCCGAGCCCACGCTGTGCAGGGCCGACAGGTCGTACTTGTCCATCAGCGCCTGGTTCTGCACCAGCAGGTTGAGCACCGCCGGCGGCGCCACGGTGTAAGCCACGCGCTCGCTCGCGAGCTGGGTGAGGAAGGTGTCGAGCTCGAAGGGCTGGTGCTGCACCAGCACGCCGCCCTTCAGCAGCCAGGGAAAGAACATGCCGCCCAGCGAACCGATGTGCGTCATGGGGAAGGGGTTGAGCAGCACCTCGCCGTCGCGCAGCTCGCCCGCCTCGGCGCAGGCGATGCCGGCGCACATCCAGTGGTTGTGGGTCTTGGGCACGCCCTTGGGACGCGCCTCGGTGCCCGAGGTCCAGGTGATGGTGAACACCTCGTTGGCGTCCACGGCCGCCGCGCGCGACGCATCGAGAACCGCGGCGCGGTCGAGCACGCCCTCGCGCAAATTGTCCAGTGACTGCGCGTCCAGTGACTGCGCCTCGGATGCGGAAGCGCCCCACGCCAGCACGCCCTTCAAACCCGGAAGGTGCTTTTTCACGCCGGCCAGCATGGCGACGTGGTCGTGGCCCTTGATACGCCCGAAGGTAATCATCACCCGCGCGTCGACGAAACCCAGCAGGTCGATCAGCTCGTGGTCGCGGTACTGGATGGGGAAAGGACTGATGATGAGCCCCAGCCGCGCCACGGCCAGGTAAACCATGGCGAGTTCCACGCAGTTGGGCAACTGCACCGCGACGATGTCGTCCTTTTTCAAGCCCAGCGCCAGGAAGCGCGCGGCCAAGCGGTCGACCATGTCGTCCAGCTCCAGCCAGTTGAGCCGCAGCGGCGCCACGCCCGTCATGGCCTGCTTGTCGGGCGGATCGACAATGGCCAGGCGCTCGCGCCCGCCCAGCACGGCGATGCGGAACAGGTCGTCCACGGTGGTGCGGCCCCACACGCCGCGGTTGGTGTAGTCGCGTATGGTTTCTGCCGAAAACGGAATCATCGTCCTGCCTCTGCGGTCAACTCAACCCTCTCAACTCAGCCCCAACAACCCAGCCCAACAACTCAGCCCTTGCGCTCAATGTGCGAGGCCACGGTCTGCGCCACGATCTTGCCGTTGCGCACGATGAAGGTGTCGGTGCCCATGGGAATGCGGAAGCGCGGCGACTCGGCGCTCCAGACGAGGTACACCAGTTCGCCCTCGATCACCTGGCGCAGCAGCTTGAATTCCGAGCCCGGCGGCAGGACCTTGGTGGCGAAGGGCTCGACCGCGGCGCGGATCTGCGCATGGCCGCGCGCGGCGCCCGCGGGCGAGCACAGCACCGCGTCCTCGGCGTAGTCGGCCATGACGGCGTCCATGTCGGCGCGCGCCAGGGCGTCCATGTGTCTTTGAATCAGTGCCTCGGTGCTCATGGGATCTCCAGCTCGAATCGTTTGGCGTTGGCTCAGGCCGCGGCCTTGGATGAGGTCGAAACTACGGGCTCAGCCGCGGTGCCCGCGAACTGGCCGGCCGCGCCGCGCAGGTAACCGGCCAGGTCGGCGGGTGTGTACTTGGACTTGCGGGTGAAATCGTAGGCGTGCGCGTCGCGCGGCGCGCGGTCGAACCAGAACGCGTCGGGGCTCACGCCCTGCGGGCGGGTGGCGCCCAGCCACAGCGCGGTATCGGCGCCCTGGGCATGGCTGCGCAGGATGAGGTGCAGCAGCTTGCGGAAGCGCGGCAGCGAGGTCTTGACGCCCTGGGTGTCGGACCAGCCGGGGTGCATGACGTAGAAACTGAGGCCGTGCGAGACGCCGTAGGCATCGCTCCAGAACCGCGTCATGGCGGCCTGGCCGCGCTTGTGCACGGCATAGGCGCGCACGCCGTTGTAGTTCTCGGGCTTCCTGGCCACGTCCATGAGGCTGACCAGCAGCGGCACGTTGTACATGCCGCCCGAGGACATGTTGACCACCGCCCCGCCGCGCTTCATGGCGCCGGCCTGGATGAGCCGCTCGGTGAGGATGTAATGGCTGAGGATGTTGGTGGTGAACGAGGCCTCGTGGCCTTCGTCGGTGACCGAGAAATCGTCCAGCAGCACGCCCACGTTGTTCACCAGCACGTCGATTTTCGTGCCCTCGGCCAGCAGCTTGTCCACGAAGCGCGAGGTGTCGCGCTTGAGCGAGAAGTCCGCCACTTCCGTGCGAATATTTCCCGCCACCCCGGCGGCCTTGGCCTCGGCGGCCAGTTCGGCCAGCTTCTGCGCGCTGCGCGCCGCCGCGATCACGTTGGCGCCGCGCCGCGCGGCTCTCAGCACGGCGGCGCGTCCCAGCCCGCCCGAGGCGCCGGTGACCAGCCAGGTCTGGCCGGTGAGGTCGGGCTTGAAGCGCGGCCAGAAAATGGCGCGCCACAGGAAGCCGATGGCCGTGAAGCTGAGCAGGAATCGCCCGTAGAAATTGGCGATTTTCATGAGTTGCGACATGATTTCCTCCTTCCTCTTTACGACGGTCCGGTCGCCCGGACGCGGGCTAGAGACGCTCGCCTGCGCCCCGAGGCGCTCGTTGACGGCCTAAAGGCGCTCAATCACCGTGGCCACGGCCACGCCGGCCGCGCCGCAAATGGCCACCACGCCGTAACGCTCGTTGCGGCGCTCCAGTTCATCCAGCAGCGTGCCCAGCAGCGAGCCGCCGGTGGCGCCCATGGCATGGCCCAGGGCGATGGCCCCGCCGTTGACGTTCAGGCGGTCGGCACCGATGCCCAGCGCCTTGCGGTAATGCAGCATGAGCGCCGCGAACGATTCGTTCACCTCGAACAGCGCGATGTCGCTCGGCTTCAGCCCGGCGCGCGCCAGGGCGCGCTGGGTGGCGTCGGCGGCGCCCGTGAGCTGCAGCACCGGATCGATGCTCACGTCCGAGGTGGCGAGGATGCGCGCGCGCGGCTTGAGGCCGGCGCGCTTCACCGCGGCTTCCGAGCCGACCAGCACGGCGGAAGCGCCGTCGGCCATGGCCGGCGAGTTGCCCGCGTGGTGCACGTGCTGGATGTCGCCGGCGATGTTGAAATGCTTTTGCATGAAGGCATCCGGGCCGGCCTTGCCCATGTCGGCAAAGGCCGGCGCGATGGCCGACAGGCTTTCGACCGTGGTGGCGGGCCGGATGGTCTCGTCGGCCTCCAGCAGCGCGGCGCCGTCCTGGCCCTTCACCGGCACCAGCGACTTCCTGAACCAGCCGGACTCGCGCGCCGCGGCGGCGCGGCGCTGCGACTCGGCCGCGTATTCGTCGCAGGCCTGGCGGGTGAAGCCGTGCAGCGTGGCCACGGCGTCGGCCGCGAGGCCCATGTGCACGGCGCGCGCCTCGCGCATGATTTCGTTGTCGAAGAACAGCGGGCCCTTATCCGACAGCATGGGCACGCGCGACATGGATTCCACCCCGCCGCCCACGGCCAGCGCATCGTTGTACTCGGCCTGCAGCGCGGCGAAGTGCACCGCCGACAGGCCCGAGGCGCAATAGCGGTTGATGGTCACGGCCGACACCGAATCGGACCAGCCCGACACCAACACGCCCACCTTGCCGATGCCCGTGCCCTGGTCTTTGGTTTGCGTGGCGCACCCCACGATGACGTCCGACACGGCCGAGGTATCCAGCTTGTGCCGGTCGGCCAGCGCCGCCAGGGTCTGCGACAAGAGGTGCGCCGGCTTGACGCCGGCGAGCCGGCCTTTTTCGTTGCCGCGGCCGCGCGGCGTGCGCAGCGCGTCGACGATGAGCGCCGTCATTTCGAACCTGCGGGCCGCACGCCCACCACGAAGCTGGCAATGGTGGTGCAGCTTCCGCCGATGTTGAGCGTGGCAAAGGTCTTGGCGCCTTCCACCTGCATGTCGCCGGCCTGGCCGGTGACCTGCTTGGCGGCGTCGAGCAGCATGCGCGCGCCGGTGGCGCCCACGGGATGGCCCAGGCCGATCAGGCCGCCCGAGGGGTTCATTGGAATGCGTCCGCCCGGGGCGATGTCGCCCGCCTCCACGGCCTTCCACGACTCCCCCGGCGCGGTGATGCCGAAGTGGTCGATGGCCATGTACTCGGTGGTGGTGAAGCAGTCGTGGGTCTCGATGCCGTCGAGGTCGTCGACGCCGCTGATGCCGGCGCGCTTCCAGGCGTCGGTGATGGTGTCGCGCACGTGCGGGAAGATGTAGGGCGAGCCCGAGCTCCTGGAGCGCTTGATCTTGTCCTCGTACAGCAGGCTGGCGGTGCGGTGTCCCCAGCCCAGGATGCGCGGCAACTGCTCCAGCTTGCCGCCGCGGCGCTTGGCATACTCGGCGGCAAAGCGCTCCGAGGCCACGATGACGGCGGCGGCGCCGTCGCTCACCTGCCCGCAGTCCATGCGCCGGATGCGGCCTTCGATGACGGGGTTGGCCTCGTCGTCGGCGGTGAAGCTCTTGTCCGTGAACTGCCATTTGCGCGACTGGGCGTTGGGATTGCGCCGGGCGTTGGTGTAGTTGATTTCGGCGATGCGCATGAGGTGCTCGTACTTCAAGCCGAAGCGGCCGTCGTACTCCTCGCCCAGGCGGCTGAAAATGTACGGCCACATGAACCGGCAGTCCTGCCCCTCATGGCCGATCCAGGCCGCGGCGTTCTGGTTGGACGAGCCCTGGTCGCCGCCCAGGTTGCGCAGCTCCTCGGCCCCGAGCACCAGCGCGCAGTCGTAGCGCCCGGCCTCGATCTCGGCCATGGCGGCGAGCGCGGCCATGGAGGACGAGGCGCAGGCCGCCTCGTGGCGCGACGCGGGTACCCCATACAGCTCGGGCACCACCGCCGCCACCATGCCGCCCAGGTGGGCCTGCTGGCGCTGCAGCTCGCCGAAGGCGTTGCCCACATGGATGGTCTGGATGTCGCTCGCGGGCATGTCGCAAACGGCCAGCGTGCCCTCGGTGACGTCGCGGATCATGTCGGAAATGTCTTGGCCGTTGCGCGACCAGGTCTTGGAAAAATCGGTCTGGGTGCCGCCCAGGATGTACACCGCTGTGCTCATGCCGCGCTCCTCGAGACTTGCGGGGCAGCCTGGAACCCTGCCAGGCGCGCTTTTGCCGCGTTGTATTCGGTTTCGATTTCGTCCACGATGCTGGCCACGGGCTGCACGGCCTTGACCCGGCCGATCCCCTGCCCAGCAGCCCACAGGTCGCGCCAGCGCTTGGCGCCGTCGCGGTCGCCGTCGTAATTGCGCGTGGGCGCCGCCGGCATGTTGTCCGGATCGTAGCCGTTGGCGCGCAGAGAGGGCTTGAGCCAAATGGCGGCGGTGCCGGTGATGCCGGCGCTGATCACGAGGTCTTCCACGCTGGACTGGGTCACCATGTCCTTGTAGCCGGGCACGGCGATGCTCTCTTCGGTGGCGATGAAGCGCGTGCCCATGTAGATCAGGTCGGCGCCCGCGGCGATCGCGCCGGCCACGCCCCAGCCGTCGGCAATGCCGCCGCCCACGATGACGAAGCCGTCGAAGAACTCGCGCACCGCCGAAATGAAGGCAAAGGGCGACAGCGTGCCGGTATGCCCGCCGGCACCGGCCGACACGCAGGCCATGCCGTCCACGCCGGCCTCAGCCGCCTTGGCCGCCAGCTTGATGGAAATCACGTCGCCGAACACCAGCCCGCCATACGAGTGCACCACCTCGATGGCGGGCTTGGGACTGCCCAGGGCAGTGATGACAATGGGCGGCTTGTGCTTGGCAATCAATTCCAGATCCTTGGCCAGGCGCGGATTGGACGAATGCGTCACCAGGTTGGCCGCCCACGGGCCGATGACGGTCTTGGGATTGCGCTCGCGCGCCGCGGCCAGGCCGTCCACAATGCGCGCCATCCAGCCGTCCAGTTCCTCGACGGTGCGGGTGTTGGGCGTGGGAAAGGCGCCGACGATGCCCGACGTGCAGGCGGCCAGCACGAGGTCGGGCCCCGACACCAGAAACATGGGCGCGGCCACCAGCGGCAGGCGCAAGGCGTGGGGAAAGGAGCGGGCGAGTTTCATGGTCATTGCTTCAGCGCCGGTTCGCGGCAATCAATCGACATTGGGCACCAGGGTGAGCGAACGCGCCAGGAAGCGCTCGGTTTTCTTGGGATCGCGCGCGAGGCGCGCGCGCAGATCGACGGTCATGGGATCGGCGTCCACTTCCTCTTCACGGCGCGCCAGCGAGTCCAGCGTGGCGCGGGCGGTGAACTGCGGCGTGACCTTCTCCACGCCCTTGACGTTGCCCGCCATGCGCGTGTCCACCGAGCCGACGAAAATGGCCGATACGAAGGTGCCCTGCCCTGCCAGTTCGGCGCGCACCCCCTGAGTGAGCGAATAGGCCGCGGCCTTGGTGGGGCAGTAGGTGCCCAGCACCGGCAGGTTGCACAGTGCGCCGGCCGAGAGAATGTTGACAATGGCGCCGCCGCCGTTGGCCCTTAGCACGGGAGCAAAGGCGCGGCACATGCGCAGCACCCCGAAATAGTTGACGTCCATCTCGGCCTGGGCGGCCGCGATGCTTTTGGCGCCGATCAGGCGGCGGCCATATTCGGACAGGCCGGCGTTGTTGATCACCAGGGTCGTATCCTTGCCTTGCTCGGCGGCGGCAGCGACTTGTGCATCCTTGGTGACGTCGAGACTCAGGGCGACGACCTTGCCCGCTCCCTCCTTCACCAGGTGCTCGGCATCCTTGGCGTTGCGGCAGCCTGCATAGACTTTGGCGGCGCCGCGCGCGATCAGCTCGCGCACCAGGGCTTCGCCGATGCCGCGATTGGCGCCCGTGACAATAGCAACGGAATTTTCAGCCTTCATGCTGTACTTTACGCGGCTAACTGTTTCTCAAGCGTGGCGTAGTCGAAATAGTCGCGCCAGCCGATGATCTTGCCGTCCTTGAACTCGAACACGCCGACGTAGGGCAAGGCGACTTTCTTGCCCTTGCGCTCGTAGTTTTCGATGCCTTCGTGGAACACCACGTTGCCCGACTGGATGATGTTGCGCAGGTCGACGTGGATGTTAGCCATGCCACGGCCGAACTTGCTCATGAAGGCGGCGATGGATTCCTTGCCTTTCATGACCTCGGTAAAGGGCATGTTCTGGTATTCGACGTCGTCGTGGACAAGTTCGAGGACAGCAGGATGATCTTGTTTCGCCCAGGCGGCGAAGAATTTTTTGGCCACTGCGATGTAGTCGGGTTGAGTGCTCATGATGTTCCTTTTTGTCCTTCCCTCTCCCTCGGTCCCTCTCCCCAAGGGAGAGGGAAGAAAGACCCGCGAGATTCAAGCCCCTCTCCTGGGGAGAGGGGTTGGGGAGAGGGAAAACGAGATCTTGATCCTAATTAGCGTCCGGTGAATTTGGGCGTGCGCTTCTCGAAAAATGCGCTGATTGCTTCCTTGGCATCCTCGCTGCGCAGCACCCGCACTTGGTTCACTGCCTCGAACCCCATCATTTCCCCGGCAGTCTTGGTTTCCGAAGCATTCAGGTTCGCCTTGATGTAGCGGTAAGCCAATGGCGGCCCGTCGGCCAGGCGCCTTGCAAAGGTCATGGTTTCCTTTTCCAGGTCGGCATCCGGCACCACTTTGTTCACCAGGCCGATTTTCGAGGCCTCGTCCGCGGGCACCCGGTCGGCGAAAAAGAACATTTCGCGCGCCTTGGCCATGCCCACGAGGCGCGGCAGGTAATAGCTCACGCCCAGTTCGCCGGAAATCCCGATGCGGGCGAAGGCCGTCGAGAAGAATGCCGTGTCGGACACAATGCGGAAATCGCAAGCCGTCGCCAGGGCCACCGACGCCCCCACGCAAGCCCCGCGCACCATGGCGATGGTCGGCTTGCCCATCTCGTGCAGC
>DATNCF010000577.1:0-3198 GCA_035571675.1 Burkholderiales bacterium
TTCCCAGCATGGGCGACTTGGGCCTCGATTACAGCTCGGGCTTTTGGTACGGCGTGGCCGTGCCCGCCGGCACTCCCAAGCCCATCGTGGATAGACTGGTCCGCGAACTGGCCGACATCAGCAAGATGCCGGAAACGCGCGAGGCCATTTTCAAGATGAGAATGGACCCCGTGGAACCTTCGCCGGCTGAGATGGACGAGGCTTTGCGGGTGGAGCGCCTGCGCGGTGAAGAAGCGCTGAAGCTGGTCAAGCTTCCCACACCCTGACAGACCGGGCCGCTTTCTTCGCCCGGCCCCCTCAAGGTGCGGGAATCACAACAGCAAAGTCCGCCCTCCGGTGGCAACCAGGGTCTGCCCGGTTATGAAGCGGGCAGCGCGGCTCGCGAGGAACACGATCGTGGGCGCGATATCCGACATTGGATCGCCGACACGGCCCAGCGGCACGCTGGCCCGGATATGGTCAGCCCACTTCGGGTCCTGGTCGAACACCCGCTGATACGCGGTTGTCAAACCCGCCGGCGCCAGGCAGTTGACGTTGATCCCGTCCGGGCCCCATTCTTGCGCGAGGCTCTTCACAAGCGCGCGGACCGCCGCCTTGGTTGCGCCATATTCGGGCAGCACTGAAGCGCCTTCAATTCCCGCGCCGGAGGTCAGCAAAATCAGCGAGCCGCGCGTGACTGTCAAATGCGGGTACGCCGCGCGGGCACACCAGAATGCCGCACGCAGGTTGGTCGAGACGATTTCCTCCCAAAACGCATCGTCCAGCTTTTCGAGCGTCTTCTGCTCCGCGGACAACGTGCTGGTCGCATTGTGAATCATCACGTCGAGCTTGCCCGAGCGCTCCACCGTGGCATGGACCGCCCTTTCGACGTGCTCCCATACCTTGATGTCGCACTCGACCCAGGAAGCGCGGCCGCCCGCCGCGGCGATCTCTTTCACCACCTCGGCGCCCGTTTCCGGCCGGCGCACGGCGCAGACCACCTCGGCGCCCGCCGCGGCCAGCGCAATCGCCATCGCGCGCCCCAGGCCCGCGCCTGCTCCGGTGAGGAGTACCGTCCTTCCTTCGCAGGTAATGCCTTGCGCCGCGCTCATAGCGGCATCCAACGTCCGGCGTCGACTGCGGTCGTCGTCCCGGTCAGGTTCGACGCCCCATCGCTCAAGAGAAACCTCACCGTTGAAACGACGCTGTCCAATAGCGCTTCGGACGTGCGCCCGCGCAGCGACAAGGGCGAGAGCAAACTTTCGCGCGGCGCCGATTCCGCCATTTCTCCGCCGAAAAGCTCGGGGGCGGCGACCACGGAGTGCGCTCGAATATTGCGCCGCCCCCAGGCCCGGGCCACCGACTTGACCAGACAGCGCTGCGCCTCGCACGCAGCCGAGTATGCCGCGAAGTTCTTTTGCCCGGCCAGCCCGATCGTGGGTTGCACGACGATGATCACGCCGCCCCGTTCCCGAAAGTGCTCGTATGCGGCTTGCATCAGGACGATGGTCGAGCGGATGACCCGCTCGCAACCGGCGTCCCAATCCTGGTCATCCAGTCGGGCAAGTGGTCGCGCCGCGAGCGCCGCGTCGGGAACCCACGCGTGTATCAGGGCTTGAAGATTCTCCTTTTCCGACACCCGCGCCAGCGCGGCGGCGGCGGCAGTGCGCGACCGATGGTCGTCCTCGCGGATCAGCGCCGCCCCCTCGAACGCCCGCGCGAGCGCCGCGGACACGGGGGTTCCGCAAACACTGAGGGCAATGGAACCAAGGCCGCTCAAGAACTCGCTCCAGCGGTCTTGCGAGACGCCCGCAGTCGCATCATGATGGGCACTCCTTCGATAAACACATGCCAGGAGACAACTGTGACCGCCTTCAGCCCGGAAACCATCCAGAATCTTCTCGACGAGCAGGCGATACGCGCGGTGCTGCACCGCTACTGCCGCGGCATAGACCGCCGCCAGTTCGACTTGGTGCGCTCATGCTATCACCCCGACGGCTGGGACGATCATGGAGCCTTCAGGGGCGGAGTCGAGGGGTTCATCGAGCACTGCCGGAGCGGCCTGGCGCGTTACGAGCGGACAATGCATTTCATGGGCAACATGTTCATAGAGGTGTCCGGCCATCTCGCCAAAGCCGAGACCTATACGATCGCATTTCACCGCGTTCCCGCCCGGAACGGCAAGCCGCCGAGGGATCACTTGGTCGGTTTTCGCTACGTGGACGATTTCGAGCGGCGCGGCGGAGAGTGGCGGATCAAGAAGCGGGTGTGCGCCTTCGAGTGGACCCGGACCGACCCGGTGCCCGAGGGCTGGGACTTCCCGCCGGACGTCCTGCGCGGAATCCATGGCTCCGACGACACTGTTTTCGCCGCCCCGCAATAAGGCCTTCGCGTGAAACCAGGAAGCGGAAGGGCCTCCCTCAGGCGGGGAAAACTCGGGGGCACGGTTATGCGCGCCGCAGGTACTGGCTCTTCGGCCACGCCTGCAGCGCGGAGGTCTCGACCACCACGCCCCATGCCTTGTCAGGCACCGGCAGCGCCGCGCCGAGGTCGAGCAGGCCGTCCCAATCGGACGCGGCGTGGTAGACGATGGCCAGCGAACCATGCAACGCACCCATCCAGAGCAGCGTCCGCCAGTCCGTTTGCGCAACACGCGGCGCGACCGTCTCGTTGATCCATGCCAGGTAGTCCTGCTTCGCGCCGTCGCGCAGGCGCACGTACTGCTGCACCACGCATGGCCGAAGCGCGCCTTGCGCGATGTCGCGCAGGCTGGGTGAACCTGGGCCAGGACGGCAAAACCGGTCCCAGCCGCCGCTGCGCTGGTGGCTGGAATCCACCCACCACTTGTCGAGCCTCGGCTTGGGATCGAAAAACTGCTGCTCCATGGCGCGGCACATCTTGTCGACGGTCATTTCCCACAGGTTCACGGCGCGCGGCCACGTGCCCAGCGGACGCAGCTTGCCGAAGATGCCCACCAGGTCGAAGCGGCAGTCCTCGGTGAAGGGCCAATGCGAACCCTGGTTGCCGAGATAGGCGGCGGTCTGCCCGGGAAGGGTGAAGACGTCCTCGTGCTCGTAGACGATGTCCCCGGGATTCAGCGCGCTCATACCATCGGCCTTTCATGCGGAATGACGGCCCACCAGCCGCTTGCCTGTACGACGCCTTTTTTGCCGCTGGCGCCCTTGCCCTCCCAGTCATTGCGCGCCGCGTCGCGAAGGT